>JBIKKW010000153.1:0-5919 GCA_044360115.1 Bacteroidia bacterium | reverse complement strand
CTTGGTGTTTAAAAGAACTTCGTGTTCGATAGCTATCGGACTTAATGTCTTCGTGTCTTTGTGGCTTATCTCTTCGTGTTTAAATAAACTTTGTGTCTTAGTGCCTTCGTGGCAAATGTTCTTCGTGTCTCCGTGTTTCAATAAACTTTGTGTCCCCGTGTTTTAATAATTTCAAAGCTTCGCCACTTCAGTCACATGAAAAATGTGTGAACCTGGTTTTAAGATGCGCTTAAAAATAAGCATTTTTCATTTTTTTAGACTATAAAAATGTGAGTTTAATCGTTGATTTTAAGTGCTTTATATTTGTTTATTTCAATAATTTTTAGTAAACCAATTTGTAGTATAAATTGCGGGTTTCAGCAATTGTAGTGGGGTTTTTAGCTTAAATGATTTTAATGTATTGATTTTCAATAAATTGAGATTTATTTAGATGTTGTAACAGTTGTTTTTTGAGTATTTTTCAAATTGTTTAAAGGATTGATGGTAAGAATCCCCCTTACCCCCTTTGAAAAAAAGGGGGAATACTTTATTTGCATTGAAAACGAATTGATTTGAAAAGAATGAATATTGATGAAATGATTTTGATTTTGAATTCCGATAATTATTCCCCCTTGGCGAAGGGGGATAGGGGGATTGACGGAATTAATAGCTTCGTGACTTTGTGTCCGATAGCTATCGGACTTAGTGTCTTTGTGGCTATCCTTCGACTCCGCTCAGGATGACATATTCTCCGTGTTTCAAAAAAAAACGCTTGCGTTTGAATTATTGCGATTCCTCCCCCGCCCTGAGGGCACCCCCTCCTAAGGGGGAGATACTTTTTGGTGTTTCAAAAAACTTCGTGTCCGATAGCTATCGGACTCCGTGTTTCAAAAATATCTTTGCGTCTTAGTGTCTTCGTGGCTATCCTTCGACTCCTCTCAGGATGACACATTCTCCGTGTTTGAAAAAAGGGTTTAATTTTTTGAGTTGAGATAATGAGCGAGGTGAGCAGCCATACTGAAACACATTTGCAGCAAGTAGCCGCCGGTGGGTGCATCCCAATTAACCATTTCGCCAATACAAAAATGATGGGGTAATTTTTTTAATTCGAAATCTTTAGTGAGTTCATCAAATGGAATACCGCCAACGGTGCTTATGGCTTCATCAATAGGGGCAAGGTCGGTTATTTCCAGTGGTAATTTTTTAAGGAGTTGGACAAGATAAACATCATCCAAGTATTCTTCTTTGTCACATTTTTGTTTGATGAGATCAATACTTGCTTTTGACAAATGAAGAATTTGTTCTAATTGTTGTTTACGTTTTTTGCCACTTGCTTTTAATTTTTGAAGGATGCTTTCCTCTGAAAGATCAGGTTTAAAGTCGATACAAAGTTGTGCCTTTTTATTTTTGTTTAAACCTTCGCGAACCATGCTGCTTAAAGGATACACGCCACTGCCTTCGATACCGAAATTCGTGAGCACGGCTTCGCCTTTATGTGAAAGATGGCCGCAAGAGAATAGAGCATTTTTAATGGCAGCACCTTCGTGAGTTTTGATGAATGGTTCCTGCCAATTTATTTTATACGCACAGTTTGATGCTTGAAAAAGTGAAACGCTAATGCCTTTTTGTTGGAAGGCGTTGATCCATGAACCATCGGAACCGGTTACTTTCCAGCTCGATCCGCCCAAAGCAAAAATGGTAATGGTGTTTTGATGGGATAGGTCGGTACTCGAAAAGCCTTGCCAGTTGTGGTTATACACTACCCGTACATTGTTTTGTTTCAGTTTTTTTTCGATGGCATTGAGTACATCAATTGGTTTAATGCCTTTAATAGGAAAAACGCGTTTACTGGTACCAACATAAGTTTGTATACCAATAATATTCAACCAATTTCTGAAGTAAGAGTTATCGAAGTTCTTGAAAGCCTCTGCCAATGGCTCTTTCGGGATATAACGTTCAATGAATGTTGTTTTGTCTTCGGCGTGTGTGAGATTAAAACCACCTTTTCCGGCCACCAAAAATTTCCGTCCGAGTGCTTTGTTCTTTTCAAAAATAGTGACGTCAAATTTCTCCGGATCGAGTAAACACGCTGCAAATAAGGCAGCAGAGCCACCGCCGATGATGTTTGCTTTTGTTTTTTTATCGTTTGAACGATGGTTCATTAGAGTTAAAGGTAAGATTTTAAATAATAAAAATCCCCCTTACCCCCTTTGAGAAAGGGGGAATGCCTCATACTATTTAAAATCAATTTGATTTAAAGTGGATTGATTATTTATTAAAGGATAATGGTTTTAAATCCTGATTATTATTCCCTCTTTGAAAAGAGGGTTAGGGAGATTGACGGAAATTACTTTTGAAAACTTCGTTTTTAATGAAACTTCGTGTCTTAGCGCCTCCGTGTTTAAATAAAACTTCGTGTCTTTGTGGCTCACTTTTTTAATAACCGGCTTTGGTTGCGTCGTAGGCATTGAAGGTGCCGATGGCTTTGGCAATGAGTAGGTTGTTGCGGTTGGATGCAACGATGTTGCATTCAATGATCAGTAAGCGTTTACCTTGTTGGATCACTTTGGCATTGGCAACTAATTCATCTTTTAGCAGAGCAGGAGATAGGTAGTTGATCTTGTATTCAACGGTGCTTACCACTTTATTGTCTTTGTAAACAGCTGATAATCCGCATACGCCAAGCGCTGAATCGGCTAAGGCGGAGATAACACCTCCATGCGCTGCGTTTGGTGTTGCCAAATGTTCTTTTTTTATTTTCAAAAAATAGTGGATCTCACCTTCCTGAACAATTTCAAAGTGCATGCCAATTAATTTCCCGAAATGGTTTTGTGCGATATATTTTTCTAAAAGATTCATCAGGAAATAAAGATAATGATTTTCGAAGGATGAAATGTATTGTTTGAATCCCCCTTGCCCCCTTTGAGAAAGGGGGAATACTTTATACTGTTTAAGTTCGAATTGATTTAAAATAGATTGAATATTAATTAACGGATAATGATTTTTAATTCTAATAATTATTCCCTCTTTGAAAAGAGGGTAAGGGAGATTGACAGTTTGAATCCCCCTTGACCCCGTTGAGAAAGGGGGAATGCTTTATGGAGTTTTAAAGCAAAACGATTAACTATTATTTATCTTTTAAATGTTTTTCAGTTGCTTTTCTAACGCTGCCGGTTTCCAATAGAAGGGCTTTTGCAATTTCATAATCAGATATACCGGTATTTTTCATCACCATTTTTGTACCGCGGTCAACAAGCTTGTTGTTACTCAGTTGCATGTCAACCATCTTATTTCCTTTTACTCGTCCTAATTTGATCATCACACTGGTGGAGATCATATTGAGCGTTAACTTTTGTGCTGTGCCGCTTTTCATGCGCGTTGAGCCTGTTACAAATTCCGGACCAACTAATACTTCTATTGGGAACTGCGCCACTTGTGCTACGTCGCTTCCTTCATTGCAAGTGATGCATCCTGTGGTGATCCCATTCTCATTGCAGGTTTTTAAAGCACCAACCACATAAGGTGTTGAGCCGCTTGCTGCAATGCCTATCACCACATCGTTCGTATTGATCTTGTATTCCTGAAGATCTTTCCATCCTTGCGTGATGTCATCCTCTGCAAATTCTACGGCTTTGCGAATAGCCTCATCTCCACCGGCAATGATGCCTATTACGCGTCCGTGTTCAATGCCGTAGGTTGGTGGACATTCACTTGCATCCACAATGCCTAATCGTCCGCTAGTACCTGCACCCATATAAAATAATCGTCCGCCTTGTTTCATTTTCTCAGCAGTTACTTCCACCAATTTTTCAATTTGCGGAATGGCTTTTTCAATAGCGTTCGGAACGGTCTTATCTTCTTTGTTCATGTTCTCCAATAACTCATGAACACTCATGTTCTCGAGGTTATCGTAATACGAATCGGATTCGGTTGTTTTTTGCATCACTTCGAAATTAAGGTTTGATAATCGTTCATACTTCTCTTGATCACTTCCATGGCTCCATCTCGTCCGTATACCGCCGCGATCTCCACTTGATTCACCTGATTGGAATCGGGTAAATTTTTGTAGGTCAAAAAATAATGTTTCAAACGGTTCAATAATGGTATGGGACATTCAGAAATATCTTTTAGTTTGCCATAGATCTCATCTTGTTTCATCACGGCAATTATTTTATCATCGGCCTCACCTTTGTCGATCATACGAAATCCGCCAATTGGAACTGCTTCCAAAATAATATCGCCACTGGTAATGTTGCGCTCGGTGATCACACAAATGTCCAAAGGATCGCCATCGCCTTTATCCACTTTGCAATTGCATTTGCTTGCCGCAAATTCAGCAATGCTTTCGCCACAATAGGTTTGAGGAACAAAGCCATAAAGCGCAGGTGTGATGTTGGAGAATTTTTGTGGACGATCTACTTTTCGGTATCCGGATACTTTATCGATCTCGTATTTTACGGTATCGGTTGGCACCATCTCGATATAGGCGATCACCACGTTTGGCGCATCTTTACCAATTTGAATGCCATGCCAGGGATGTGGTTTATGTTTGAGAAACTCCATTATTTAAAAAATTTATTAAAGAGGTAGTAGAACAGTAAGATGGATAGGATAGAACAGATCAATATAATAATAGATTGATTAGGCGTAGGCAACTGATTGCGATGTTGTGCAGCCGTTAACTGATCTTTCATGATGCGGTGCAAACCTAAGCTATCTTGTAAAAATTTGATCTCATCATCGTAAGAATTGCCGTAGGTTACCGCATAAAAATCTTCTTTCTCATTTTTAATGAATTTTCTGCTTCTGCTGCACCAATCCATAAAGGCATTATCAATTTGTTTGTAATTACTATAGATGATCCATTCTTCACCCTCCTTGAAACCAACTGCACATTCATCATCACAACGATACAATACTTTAAATTGTTTTGTGAGATTGCCTTTGTAAACATCCTCCACTTCAAACACGGCTACGCCCGGCTTGTCGTTACAAGTAGCAACAGATAAGATCTTTCCTCTGAAGATCACATCGTACTTATTGCATTCCGATTTGGATAGGAGAGTTAAAGGGCATTGGCATGCGTTTGTTTTACTTGTGGTAAAACAAAGGAGAATGAGTATTATTTTAAATGTGTTTTTCATTTTTATTTCACTACTTTTTGTTTAGGCAAAAAGTAATCAAAAACCATAATCGTTTTACAAGGCAATTGCCTCAAATACATTAAACCTCTTTTTTAAATTAATCGGTTCGGCACCACGGATAAAACCAACGCCACTGCACATTCTGAGCCCTTCGTTGATTTCACCGCTATTGCTGCGTAAAACGATGTAAGCTTCGAAATTTAGATTGGTATAAGTATTTAGATTGCGTTTCAAAATGTTTTTAAATAATATTTATTTTCTCTGCGACCTCTGCGCTAACCTCCGTGTAAGCCGAAGGCTGCTCCGTGTTTAAATTCCCTTTATTAAAATTCAGATGTCTTTAAAAACTCCAGCGCCTTATCCATTAATTCATGCATATATACATCGTCTTTTACATAGGCTACTTTTTTTCTGAATGCTGTATGCAGTTGCTCAATTGTTTCCGATGAACGTAAGGGACGGCGGAGATCCAAAGCCTGTGCAGCGTTCATTAATTCAATGGCCAATACTTTTTCGGTGTTGTTTATTACCGTTAAACATTTGGTTGCCGCGTTCGCGCCCATACTTACGTGATCTTCCTGACCATTACTGCTCACAATACTATCTGCACTGGCAGGCGTGCACAGTTGTTTGCTCTGACTTACAATACTTGCAGCCGTATATTGCGGGATCATGTAACCTGAATTTAAACCGGCCTCCTTTGCAAGAAATGGTGGTAAACCACGCTGACCACTGATCAGTAAATACGTTCGTCTTTCGGAGATACTCGCCAACTCGCTCATGGCAATGCATAAGA
>JBIKKW010000152.1:0-5944 GCA_044360115.1 Bacteroidia bacterium | reverse complement strand
CGGCTGCTTTTGATTTATCAGAAAAAATATAGAAGGTGCTGTCAATTGGTTTTAACTTCTGATCGAATTTGTAAATACATAAAGCGCCGGGTCTGAATCCGTATGCGTAAATGTTATTTCTGAATAAAAGGCATTTTCCTTTTTCAAAATCGAGTGTTACTTGTTGCGCATTGATGAAAAATGCAAAAAACAAAATGAAAAAATATGTGAGTTTAATTTTCAATCAATCCTTTTTCTTCGCGTTTACCGTAATCTACTATCAGTAAATAATACATAAATATACCAAACGCGTATAAAGCTGAAGTTATTAAAAATATGTTTACGAACTGATATCCTAACTTGAACATGATATTCACCATGAAGCCGCTTAATGCCCAGCTTCCGCTCCAAATGGCTGAAGTAAGGGCGCTGGTGATCTCTCTATTGCCTTTACCAACATAATTCATCACAAGCTCAGTGGTCATTGGTCCGGCCATGTTCATGAGCGGTTGGCGTAATAAATAACAACCAATGGCAATATAAACGGCAATACTATACTGCGAATAGAATTGAGTGGTAGATAAAGCCACTAATGAAATTACAGCCAAAGATTGGGTGGTGGGAATGGCCACTTTATAGCCAATATGGTGTTTGATCTTAGGAACCATCATGGCGCCATAAGCAACCAATAGGGAGGCAACGGCACTAATTACTGAAAACTCACCGGCATCCAAATGATGCACATTTTCGAAGAATAAACTGATGAAAGGAATGGTTAAACCTGCACCGGTAGCAATAATGAGGGTAGGTACGAGGGCTTTTATGATCAATTTCCAATCGGTTTTTTGTTTGTAAGTGTCTACAGCTTTGTTTCCATCATCCACAATTTCGTTGATGGGGTTATTCAATAAAAAGTAAAAACCAAGTAAGCCAAAAGAAGAGAAGATGATCAAAATGTTTTGCTCACTGAATATCTGATCATTGATAAAATGAAGTATAGCAATGATCACCCCGCTTAAGATACCGCCAAAACTCCAGGTGCTGTAGCTTAAAGCAATGGCCGCTGTTTGATTGTTTTTGGCCGTATTTCTTAAAATAAAAGGAGCAACAGGAATTTGCATAAAGGTGAAGGAAGCGCCCCATAATACCAGTGAAACATAAATTAAAAAATGCAGTTTTAAGTAAATGCAGGCAATGGTTGCCAGTCCAAAAACCGGAACGCCAATAGCGGAAAGGTAAAAGAAAGGATACAATTTGCGACCCTTAATGAATTTACCGATAGGTAAGGCTAAAAAGAATACCCCAATGAATCGGAAGGTAATGAATAAGGCTATTTGCTCTTCATCGTAATTCATGCGTGCCATGTACAAAGGCAAAATATTCATAAAAGTGGCATTAACCATTTGTATGAAAAATTCGGAAATGATCACCCGAAGGATCGGCCGTTCGATCTTTTTATAATCGTCGAGAAAAGAGAACCGCTTTGTCATTTACCGTAAATGTAAATGACTTTATAATAAGATTTATTAGTTTGATAAAATGAAATGAAATAGAGTTTGTTGAAATCGTGGAAGAAGTATCAATTGGTAATGATCACATCAATGTAACCTTTTATTTTTTCAAGATCCTCGGGTTTAAATTCTTCAAACTCATCTTGATTTTTGAACCAGGTAAGTTGACGTTTAGCATAATTACGGGTATGTTGCTTGATCTTTGAAATAGCTTCTTCTAAAGTGCATTTGCCATCTAAATGGTCAAATAATTCCTTATAGCCAACTGTTTTTAAGGCATTGGCATTTCTGTACGGTATTAACGATCGTACTTCATTCATTAATCCATCTGCCATCATTTGATCAACCCGTTTGTTGATTCGGTCATAAAGCAATTCTCTATCTGTATTGATCAGTAAATTAATGGTTGAGAACGAACGTTGTGTTTGATCGTGCTTCAGAAAAGAGGAGTAGGGTTTACCTGTGAATCTGCTTATTTCCAGTGCCCTTATAACGCGTTGTGCATTATGAATATCAACTTTGTTGTAATAAATTGGATCACGTTCTTTAAGCTCTTCCTGCAATGCATTCAAGCCCTTTTGCTCCAATTCGTTGTTCAATTGTTCGCGTACTTCAATAGGTACTTCGTTAAATTCATCAACACCATGTAACAATGCATTGATGTATAAACCCGATCCGCCAACAACAAAAATGATCTGATGTTCTTTAAAAAGTTGTTCCAGTAACGTTATAGCTTCTTTTTCAAAATGACCGGCACCGAATAATTCCGATACAGTTTTATTATTGATGAAATAATGTTTAACGGCGCTCAGTTCTTCTTCCGTTGGTTTGGCCGTGCCAATACTCATTTCTTTGTAAAACTGACGAGAGTCGGCAGAAAGAATTACGCTTTTGTAATGTTTTGCGAGTTCAATGGCTAATTTAGTTTTACCAACTGCTGTTGGTCCGGCAATTACAACTAAATATGTATTTAAGGATGACAAGTAATATTACAAAACATTATTGGTTTGTTCTTTTATCTTTTCCAATTCATCTTTCATTAGAACAACCAGTTTTTGCATATCGGCATCATTGGCTTTTGATCCAATAGTGTTTATTTCGCGTCCAATTTCCTGTGTAATAAAATTCAGTTTTCTGCCAGAAGAATTATCATTCATGGTTGATCGAAAGAAATCGAGATGTTGTTTTAATCTTACTTTCTCTTCGTTAATGTCAAGCTTTTCGATGTAATAGATCAACTCTTGTTCAAAGCGATTGCTATCCATTTTATCCATCCCTATCACTTCCGCCAAGTTGTTTCTGATGCGATCTTTAATTCGGGTAACTCGGTTTTTATCAAGCGTTATAATGCTGTTCAAACTGTTCTCAATGATGTTAATTCGGTCTAAAAAATCTTTTTCAATGGATTTGCCTTCGTGCTCTCTGAAACCATTCATTTGTTTGATGGCTTCATTAATGCAAAACAACACTTCTTTCCACACATTCTCATCAGCCTCTTTGCGTTCACTCTTTAAAACTTCCGGCATTTTGATCACTTCCTTCAATAGGTCTGAATTGCTTTCTCCAATGGCATTTGCCAGTTCTTTTAATTTTAAGTGATAAGCTTTCGCCAGATCCATATTGATCTCAACTGGTGTATCAATAGCTTTGGTTTCAACGTAAACACTTAGGTCTATTTTACCTCGCTCCAATTGTTTGGTTAGTTCGTTACGAAGATCAAGCTCATAGGCACGGTAGGCAGACGACATGCGTAAACTGATATCTGCATTTTTACTGTTCAATGAGCGTATCTCTACATTGATGATTTTATCGGGATATTCTTTGGTGAATTTACCAAAGCCTGTCATTGATCTGATCATATCTCTTTTTTGCGAGGTTTAAGTGTAACTAAATATAAGCCTAAGATAATAAAAATACCGGCTATTATTTTGGTGAGATCGAGCTTGTCTTTTCCTAATGAAATGGCAAATAACGAAGCTAAAAACGGTTGTAAATAAATATACATGCTTACTACATTCGGACTCAATTGCTGCAAACCGTAGATGTTCAGGTAATAGGCCAAAAAGGTTGTGGCCACTACCACAAATGATGCCGCATAAATGGCATCGGTTGTAAAGCCGCTCCAGTTGGTATGAAACAGATCGTAACCACCAATAGGTAAAACATAACAACTACCAATCAAGAACATCCATTTCATAACCGTAACGGTATTGTATTTGGCATAAAGCGGTTTGCTCATAACCACAAAAATGGCCCAGGAAGCAGAGTTTACCAAGGTCATCAGATCACCCAAAATGGTATCGCTGCCTACTTCAAAATTACCACGGTAACGTAAAATAATATAAGCGCCACCCAAGGCAAAGAACAAACCGCTTGCTTTTGGTATGGTGATCTTTTCTTTTAGAACAATGAGGGTAAAAATAAACACCATGATGGGATTAGAGATCATGATGATAGATGAATTGATGGGGGTTGTTAAACTTAATCCCCAAATAAAGAACACCTGATTGATCACAATACCAAACAAACTCAACCACAATAATTTTTTAAGATCTTCTTTGGCAACTTTTTCTTTTTTCGAGAATAAGGATACCAGCCAAAACAACATGGCCGCGCCTAAAATACGCATCACCACCAACGCCAATGGTTGCAGGTAAGTAGGCATCAGATCTTTTGCAATGGAATAATTCATCGCATAGATCACTTGCGCTAACAGTAAAGCAATATGTCCGAGATTTGTTTTGCTCAAAGCCTTGCAAAGATGCTAATTTAATTGGTTTTTTAAATAAATTTGTATGTGATATACATCGATCAAATAGGCAATCGTATCGAATTGAATGAGGCTCCAAAACGCATCATTTCGTTGATACCTTCTCAAAGCGAATATTTATGGGACCTTGGATTAAGTGATCAATTGGTTGGCATCAGTAAATTTTGCATTCATCCACAAAAAATGTTCGAAGAAAAGGTGAGGGTAGGAGGTACCAAACAGTTGGATATGGAGAAGATCAGAGCATTAAAACCCGATCTGATCATTGGAAATAAAGAAGAGAATGTAAAAGAGCAGATAGAAGAATTGCAAACCGAATTTAAGGTTTGGATGAGTGATGTGAATACACTGGATGAGGCGTATGATATGATGTTGCAGTTGGGAGCGATCTGTGGAAAGAAAACAGAAAGTGAGCAAATGGTTGAGCAGATCAAACAGGACCTAAGCGAAGTAAAGGATATATTTAAAAACAAGAACGCAGCTTATTTTATTTGGTATAAACCTTATATGGTTGTTGGCTCAAATACCTTTATCGACGAGGTTTTGAAGCATGTGGGTATTAAAAACTGTTTTGCCAATAAAAGCAGATACCCTGAAACAAATTTGGAGGAATTGATTCAATTACAACCACAATTTGTTTTTTTATCGAGCGAACCTTATCCGTTTCAATTGCCTCATGTAAACGAATTGCAATCACAATTACCAAACAGTAAAGTTGTTTTGGTAGATGGCGAAATGTTTAGTTGGTACGGAAGTCATTTACTACCTTTAAGATCTTATATTTTAAATTTAAGATCACAACTTGATTGAAGTATTCATCATATTCATTTTTTGTATTGGTTATGCGGGTATTGTTTTTGAACAGCCTTTAAAGATCAATAAATCGGCCATTGCCCTATTCACAGGCGTTTTGGTTTGGTTGTTATTGAGTTTGAAATTTTCAGATCATCATCAATTCAATCATTTACTGGAGGGGCAGTTCTCTGAAACGGCCGGCATCTTATTCTTTTTATTAGGGGCTATGACCACCGTTGAGATAATCGATGGGCATAAGGGTTTTGATGTGATCACTTCTCAATTGACAAAATACAATCTTCAAAAATTATACTGGATCATTGGTGTTTTAACCTTTTTACTTTCTGCCATCTTAGATAATTTAACCACCACTATTTTGATGGTTTCATTAACGAGTAAGATCGTTGCTAATCCCAAATTGCGTTGGTATATGGCGGGTTTAATTGTTATTGCTTCCAATGCCGGCGGTGCTTTTAGTCCAATTGGTGATGTTACATCAACTATGCTTTGGATAGGCGGACAAATTACGGCCTTACATTTGATCAAAACATTGTTATTGCCAAGCATCCTTTGTTATTTGATCCCATCAGCTGTTTTGTATGTTGTGATCAATAAAAAAAGTTTATTCAATGAAGTTAAAGCAGAAGCTGAGATAAGTTTAAAACCACCAAAAAGCTCGTTGTTAGTGCTTGTTGTTGGCATTAGTATTTTGGTGGCAGTGCCGGTTTTTAAAAGTGTATTTCATGTGCCGCCATACATGGGCATGTTATTGGGTTTAAGTTTAATTTGGATCATCACCGAAATTATTGCCAAGCGCAGAAATGAGGAAGAACGCTTCACGGTTGCAGATGCCTTAACGAAGATAGATACACCAAGTATCTTGTTTTTC
>JBIKKW010000052.1:0-20354 GCA_044360115.1 Bacteroidia bacterium | reverse complement strand
AAAGGTGTTATTCTTTGGATGTTTTGGACAATTGTTGGTGGTGCAGCTTTCGTAGGTTCACAGGCTTGGGAGTGGTTCCATTTTATTGTAGGAACTGATGAAGGTGCTTTAAGAAATGTTTGGGATATGGCTCAAGGCAAATATGTTCAGCAAACATTCCATGGTGCTAACATGGTGGTTAACGAATATGGTGTACCTCAATTCGCTAATTACTTCTTCTTTATTACCGGTTTCCACGGAACCCACGTATTTTCAGGTGTAGTGATCAATTTCATTATTTTCATGAACGTATTAAAAGGCACTTATGAAAAACGCGGTCATTACGAAATGGTTGAAAAAGTAGGTTTATACTGGCACTTCGTTGACTTGGTTTGGGTATTCGTATTTACCTTCTTCTATTTATTGTAAAAACACAAATTATTTAATCCTCATAAAAAATTTAAGTTATGTCAGAATTTCACGATAATTACCCGTCATACGAAACAATGCACACCTCCTACCATGATGAAGCTTATGGTAAAAAAGCACGTCGTACATTATGGAATGTGTTTTGGATCATGTTAGCGATCACCATTTTTGAATTGATCGTAGGTTTTATGGCTCCAAGCAAAGGCTGGAGTGGAACTTTAGGGTTAAAAGTATTATTTATTGGTTTAACCATTATTAAGGCGGCGGCCATTGTATGGTGGTTCATGCACTTAAGTCATGAGGTTAAGTTTTTCCAGTACATTATTTTAATGCCGTATATCATTTTCATGTTATATACCATTTTCATCATCTTAACAGAAGGTACTTATTCAGGTGGTAGCGGTCGTTTTGCTCGTATTGACCCTATTTTGGTAAAACAGCAAGCAGATCTTAAAAAAGGTCACCATGGAGGTGGGCACGAAGCTGCTGCTTCACATGAAGAAGCTCCAAAAGAAGAAGCTCACCATTAAAACTCAAAAAATCCGCTTATAGGCGGATTTTTTACTTTAAACCCTTTTTAAATGGATTTTAGGCCATAAGTATTAAAGTAAATTTGTTAAATATTTTTTTGTTAAAATTTTTTAATAAAAAATATAATTTCTATATTAGCCACTTGAAACCGTTAAATTATTGTATGAGAAAAATTACAACTTTATCAATCGCAGTAGGTGTATTTGTTTTATCAACTACAACTGCTTTCTCTCAAAAAGTATTAAAAAAAGCTGACGCTAGCTTTGAAGTTGGTCAGTACTACAGTGCTATCAACTACTACAAGCAGGCATATGCTAGCGCTCCAAAAGATAAAAAGGGAGTAATTTTATACAAGACAGGTTATTCTTGTCAGGAAATTAACGATTACAAAGGTGCTGAAACATATTACCAAAAGGCAATCGCGTCTGGTTATGATGATCCTATTGTATATTTTAAGTTAGCTGAAGTATTAAAAAATCAGAACAAATACGCTGAAGCTATTGCAGAATACAATAATTACAAAGCAAAAGGCGGTAATGCTAAAAAAGCAGACCTAGGTGTAAAATCATGTGAATTATCTCAACAATGGAAAGACGCTCCTATGCGATATAAAATGGAGAACATGGCATTGATCAATTCTAAGGAAAGTGATTACGCTCCAAGTTTCTCTGATAAGAAATATCAAACATTAAACTTTACTTCACGTAGACCAGGTAACGTTGGTGGCGAAATTGACGCTAACACTGGTAACAACAAATCTGATATTTACGAAACAAAGGTTGATAAGAACGGTAAATGGTCAACTCCAAATTTATTACCTCCAACTGTTAACACTAAATTTAACGAAGGTGTTGGTTGTGTAAGCAAAAAAGGTGATATGATCTTTTTTAGCCGCAGCCCTGAAGCTAGCAGCAAGCAATTAAAAACGCAGATCTTTATGGCTAAGAAACAAGGTAATACTTGGGGCGAAGCACAAGTTCTTCCTTTCTGTGTTGATTCGATCGCTTTCGGTCACCCATACTTAAGTGCTGATGGAAAAGTATTATACTTTGCATCTAGAATGAGTGGTGGTTACGGTGGAGCTGATATTTGGTACAGTACTTTTGACGCTAAGGCTAATGTTTGGGGTAAACCTGTAAACGCTGGTCCGGCTGTAAACACTGATGGTAATGAATTATATCCTACATTATCAGATGATGGTAAAAAATTATATTTCTCTTCAGATACACATCCTGGTATGGGTGGTTTAGATATCTTCCTTGCTGAAGGTGAGAACAACAAATTCACTAAACCTGTTGAAAATTTAAAATTCCCTTTAAACTCACCTTATGATGATTTCAGTATCGTATTTGAAGGTAAAAAGCAAAAAGGTTTCTTAACCAGTAACCGTGAAGGTGGTAAAGGAAGTGATGATATCTGGAGTTTCAACTTGCCTCCATTGAATTTCTCTGTAAGAGGTATGGTAACTTGCGAAGGTGGTAAAAACGCTAAAGGTAAAGGTGAGCCAGTAGAGAATGTAAAAGTGAAGATCGTTGGTAGCGATGGAAACATTAAAGAATTTACTACAACTAAAGATGGTAGCTACAAATTGGAGAAATTAAAAGAAAACACAACTTATACCGTGTCTACTCAAGCTGATCTAAATTCTAAGTCTGCTAGTTTCAACAAAGAAGGTTATTTGAACAATAAAGATCAACGTATCATCTCTACAGCTGGTCAGGTTGCTTCAAAAGAATTTGTTGCTGACTTTGAGGTTAAGCCGGTAGAAAAAGAGATCCGTATGCCTGAGATCCAATACGCTTTAGGTAGTGCTGAATTATTACCTGCTTCTAAAGATTCATTGTTATTCTTATACAACATCTTAAAAGACAACCCAACTATTGTTTGTGAATTGAACTCACATACTGATAGCCGTGGTAAAGCGGATAAGAATATGACACTTTCAACTGCTCGTGCTCAATCTTGCGTTGACTTCTTAGTAAAAGAAAAAGGAATTCCAGCAGAGCGTTTAGTTGCAAAAGGTTACGGTATGACTATGTTATTAATTTCTGATGCAGAAATTGCTAAAGCTAAAACAAAAGAAGAAAAAGAAGCTTTACACCAAAAGAATCGTCGTACTTCATTCAAGATCTTGAACTTTAACTACGTTGATCCTAACGCTCCTAAAACTGGTCCTACTAAGACTAAAACTGAGGACGAAGAAGAAGAATAAGATTTCATAACATTCAATAAAAAGTCCCGCACATGGTGCGGGACTTTTTTATTTTTACATTGTGCCAAAGAACTTTGTTGTATATAAAAGTAGTGCCGGAAGCGGTAAAACATTTACACTTGTAAAGGAGTATTTAAAACTGGCGCTTGCAAATGAGCATCAGATCCAAATAAACTACAAACGCATACTGGCACTTACCTTTACTAACAAAGCTGCTGCAGAAATGCGCATCCGTATTGTAAATGCATTAATTCAAATTTGTGAGCCAAACACGCACATTCCCTTAGAAGAAACGTTATGTAAAGAATTAGCCATTAATGAAGTGATTTTAAAAGAAAGGGCTCAAAAACTCATTAATTATCTCTTACATCACTATTCCGATTTTGCGGTTAGCACCATTGACAGTTTTTCGCATAAGATCGTTAAAACCTTTGCACATGATCTTAAATTGCCGGTTAATTTCAATTTAGAGACCGATACAAAGGAGTTTTATAACAAAGTGGTGTCTCAACTGATCAGCGAAATCGGCAGCGATAAAGAGATCACATTCCTTTTAAAAGAATTTGCACTGAACAACCTGGATGAAAATTTGAGTTGGGATCCTGAAAAAAACATGCAGGAGTTCGCTAAGATACTTCAACAGGAAGGTTCAATTGAACACATACAGCACCTTTCAAGTTTAAATGAAGCTGAACTTGAAAAAATGAAGTTGACCCTTCAAAACAAAATTAAAGACTTTAAAAACTACATAGTTAGCCATGGGCAAAAGGCATTAGATCTTATTGATCAACACCATCTCAAAGAAGTTGATTTTACAGGTAAAAGCAGAGGTCCGCAAAATTATTTCAAAAAATGTGTTGAGTTCGATCTTGATCCGGAAGACAAAAATGCAACATTATTAAAAGCAATTGAAAACAATAAATGGGCTGCAAATGATGCTTCCGCTGACGTGAAAAACAAAATTGAATCCATTACTTCCCAATTAAATCAGATAGCAACTGACCTGCTGGATTATTATAAGAACAATTTTAGTAAGTATAAACTTTACCAATTACTGAACAAGCGCATCTACCCTATTCTATTGCTTAAAAAAATTCAAAGTATTACCAATCAAATTAAGGAAGATGAACAGCTTGTATTTATTGAAGAATTTAACTCGAAGATCTTTGAGTTTATTAAAAACGAACCGGTTTCCTTTATTTATGAGCGTTTAGGCGATAGGTACAAACATTTTTTAATAGATGAGTTTCAGGATACAAGCACACTGCAATGGCAAAACATATTACCCTTAGTTGAGAACAGCCTGGCCGATGGACATTTTAATTTGTTGGTTGGCGATGGAAAGCAAAGCATCTATCGCTGGCGAAATGCCAATGTGCGACAGTTTGCCATTTTACCGAAACTTGAAAATGCCGCTAATTCAGCTATTATTCAACAACAGGAAAATGCTTTGGTCAGAAACTATGATGAACGTGTTTTAAAGACGAATTATAGAAGTTTTACAACGATCATTGAATTTAATAATGCCTTGTTCGATCATTTAAGCAAAACCTATCTTACCGAGCCGTTAAATGGCATATACGATCATCAGGAACAAAATGTGATCAACCGATCGATAGGTAAAGTAACCATTGTAAATGATCCAAAAGAAAAAGAACAACTTAATGATTTTGTTTGCGGTAAAACACTAAAGTACATCAATGATGCTTTAAACAATGGTTTTGAGTACAAGGACATTTAATTGCTAACTTCCTGAATGAACAGCAAATACCCGTTATATCAAACGACTCTTTGCTTTTAAGTAATAGTGCCGAAGTAAATACCCTTTGTGCCTTTTTAAAATACATTCAGAATAGTAAAGATCATGTAAGCGCTACGGTTGTAATTCATTACCTGCTCGATCAAAAAGCCATAACACTGGAGCAATTTCATTCTGCTGTTATCAACCTTGCAAAAAAAGATCTCTATTTTATTTTAGATCAATTAGGTTTTAGCATTTCAGAAAACGAGATCCAGTCAAAAAACCTGTTGGATATTGCCGTTTACCTAATTGCTGTTTTAAAACTCAACAACAATGTTAGTGCTAATATATATCTGAGGTTTTTCTTAGATGAAATTAGCAAGTACATGAGCACTAAAAACTCTAACATCAGCGAGTTTAATACCTGGTGGCTAAAACGATCCGAAAAATCATCACTTATCATTTCAGAGAATTTAAATGCGGTGAAGATCATGACCATTCATGGCAGCAAGGGGTTGGAGTTTCCAGTGGTTATTGTTCCTTTCTGTAATTGGGAAACCAATAAGATCAGAGAGCAGTGGCTTGAATTAAAGGAAGAAGAACTTCCTATTCAAAGTGCCTATTTACCAATGAACAAACAAACCACGGCTGCCGGTTTTACAGAAGAAGTTAATAAGGAAACGCAAGAAGTGACATTAGATAATATAAATATGTTATACGTTGCTTTCACTCGCGCGGTAGAGCAATTACATATTATATCCTCTGCAAATAATAATCAAAAAAATCCGGGAGTTAATAAATGGTTGAATGATTTTATTGATCAAAGTTCCATATTTACGAAAGTTGAAGATGAATATGTTTTTGGTGAAACCGTGATAAAGAAACAAAACAAGCAATCGGTGAACACCGTTATTCAGCTTAAAGAACAAGAGTGGCGTTCAACAATTGAAGCAGTAAAGATCAAAGGCAGTTTTTTAAAGAACAGCGAAATCACAGAGCACGCAAAACAAAAAGGTATTCTCATTCACTATATTCTTTCAAAGATAAAATTGCGATCCGATATTGATCATGCCTTAACTTCGACTTTAATTGAAGGTACCATAACGGCTCAGGAAAAATCGGAACTAAAAACTGTATTGACCAAACTCTTAGAAATTCCAACTCTTAAACCTTATTTCACAAACGCCTATCAATCAAAAATTGAACGCGAGTTGTTAAATAATACCGGTGATATCTTAAGGCCCGACAGGATCGCATTTTCAGAGAACGAGGTATGCATCATTGATTATAAAACCGGACAAGAGAACACCAAAAAATACAATAAACAAATGTTGGAGTACGACCAAGCCATCAGAAAAATGGGATACACGAACATTAAAAAATTGATCGTTTATATTGAAGAATTTAAAGTAATTGAAGTATATTAGTAACATTAATTTACCATGAAAAAAATCATAACCTTAGCTGCGTCAATTAGCAGTTTTATTTTATTAGCGCAGGAACCAGGCATCCGCTTGTCATATATTGATTCATCTGCCAATCCGCGAAACGACTTTTATATATATTGTAACGGAAAGTGGCAAAGATCCTTTAAACTTCCTGAAAGTGATTCGCGCTACGGGAGCTTTAACGAGATAAATGAAAATAACTTAAAGAACATTCGTAACATATACATTGAAGCTTCTGCTAACAAAACAGCCAAGCCCGGAAGTAATGCGCAAAAACTGCGTGATTTTTACAATGTGGCCATGGATTCTGCTAAAGCAAACACTTTAGGCATTAAACCAATATTACCATTATTACAACAAATTGATAAAGTAAAAACCTATCAGGAGATTGTAAAACTAAAAAACAACTTGGGTATCATAGGCGTACAATTATTTTATTCGGGTGGCGTTGAGGCTGATCTGAAGAACAGCAAGCGTAATGCGTATTACATGAGTCAGGGTGGTTACGGCTTAGGTGATAAGGATTTTTATTACAGTCCAAAATTTGAAGCCATTGCCAAAAAATACAAGGAATATATTGCCAACATGTTTGTATTGGCCGGTGAAGATAAAGCTAAGGTTGAAGAGATCGCTAATTTGGTATTTGAACTTGAAAAAAAGATCCTCGAAAAAGGCAAAAGTACTCCTGAAATGCGCGATATTGAAAAGCTTTACAACCCTACCAGTAAAGTTGCTTTAGCAAAATTAGCGCCAAACTTGCAATTTGAATCTTATTTTAAAACCTTAGGAATTGCGCATCCTGATACAGTTATTATTGCTTCACCTGATTACTTTGAAGCATTAAATAACATCGTTAGCACTACGGATATCAGATCATTAAAATACTACACAAAATGGCAGGTTATAAATGAAGCTGCACCTTACTTATCTTCTGAATTCTCTAACGAAAAATTTAATTTCTTTGGCAAAACATTAAGTGGCGCAAAAGTTCAAAAGGCACGCTGGCAAAGAGTTCACAATGTTGTGAATGGAAGCATTGGTGAAATAGTTTCAGAAGCATACGTAACAAAATATTTCCCGCCTTCATCAAAACAAAAATTAAATGTGTTGATAGACAATTTAGTTGCCGCATACCGCGAGCGTATTGATAGCAGAACCTGGATGGATGCAAGCACAAAAAAACAAGCGCATCGTAAATTAGATCTATTGATCAGAAAAATTGGTTACCCTGATAAATGGAAAGATTATTCGAAATTGGTGATCACAACAAATAGTTATTGGGATAATATTTGCAAAGTGAGTCAGTTTGCAGTAATGGATAATTTGGCTGAGTTAAAAAAACCGGTTGATCGTTACAAGTGGCAAATGACCCCTGTTACTGTGAACGCTTATTACAATCCAACCACAAATGAAATAACTTTCCCTGCAGCTATATTACAACCGCCTTTTTATGATCCAAAGGCTGATGACGCGGCTAATTACGGAACAATGGGCGCTATTATCGGACATGAGTTAACGCATGGTTTTGACGATCAAGGCTCGCAATTTGATGCTGATGGAAATATGGTTAACTGGTGGTCGGAACAAGACTTGAATAATTTTAAATCAAAGAAACAAGGCATTGTAACACAGTTTAATAATTATGTTGCCATTGATACTTTAAAGGTGAATGGTGAGATGACGCAAGGTGAAAACATTGCCGACCTAGGTGGATTAACAATGGCGTATTATGCTTATAAAAAATCATTGAACGGACAAAAATCGCCGGTAATTGGCGGCTTTACAGGCGAACAACGTTTCTTTATTGCATGGTGTCAGGGTTGGAAAGGTGTTACACGCGATGAGGAATTAAAGCGATTGATCACCGTTGACTTCCACAGCCCTTCATACTTCAGAGCTTGGGGACCATTAACCAACATGAAAGAATTTTATGATGCCTTTGGAATTAAAGAAGGTGATAAAATGTATGTAGCCCCTGAAAAACGTGTTGAGATCTGGTAATGAGAAGTAAACTTCTTCTATTCATACTACTGCCTCAATTTATTTTTTCGCAACTCAATAAATTTGTTGAGGAATGGCAAAAAGATAAAGATCTGAAAGGTGCTATTTACAGTTATTGTGTTTACGATTATAAAAACGACCTGGTAATTGCAGAGAATGATGCGCATCAATTTGTGATCCCGGCAAGTACTTTAAAAGCAATTACCACAGCGGCGGCCTTAAAAACGCTTGGTAACAATTTTAAATTTGCCACAAAAATTGCCTATACCGGAACTTTAAACAAAGAGTCAGGTGTATTAAACGGTGATATCATTATCATTGGCAGCGGCGATCCAACTTTACAATCAGAAAACTTTTATAAAAAGGATTCGGCCACATTAACTGATAAATGGGCTCAGCTTATAAAAGCAGCCGGCATCAAGGAAATTACCGGAAAGATCATTGGCGATGCTTCTGCGTGGGAACATACGGTACCCGGCAACTGGATATGGGCAGATATCAATAACTATTTTGGCGCAGTACCTTGTGGATTATCATTCATGGATAATAAATTCAAAATTTACTTTAATAGCAAAGAGCAAGGCAGTAAAGTTGAAATTTCTAAGATCGTACCTGAAATATTAACTGCCAAAGTAAAGATCAACAATAAGGTTATTGCAAAAGGAACCGAAGATGAAGCCTACATATTTGGAGATCCATTTGGTTACACGAAAGATGTGGCAGGAAGAATACCTCCTAACCGAACTAATTACGAAGTGGAGGCTGCAATGCCCGACCCCGCTTTAATTTGCGCAGAATATGTTTTAAACGCGCTGAAAAAAGCGGGTGTAAAATGTAAAGATAACAGCGCCATGAGTAATTATGAAAAATTAGATACGGCTATTAAATTCACTAACCTACACACACATTATTCTCCGTCGCTTGAAAAGATCGTGAATGTAACCAACATTACCAGTAACAATCTTTTTGCCGAATCATTACTAAGAACACTTGGCAATGGCAGCGCCTATAGCGGAATTGAAGTAGTGAAAAAAACGCTCACGGCAAAAGGAATTGATGTAAATGAATTATACATGACCGACGGAAGCGGACTTGCGCGTTCAAACCTGGTAACAACTTATTTGCAAGCTACCTTATTAGGAAAAGTGATGTTGGATAACATGATCAATAAAAGCTTTTCAAATTCTTTGCCGGTTGCCGGTAAACAAGGCAGTATGAGTAATATTGGAAAAGGCGCCTACATTGAAAATAAAATGAAAGCAAAAACAGGATATATCAATAAAGCCAGAGGTTACACCGGTTACATCACCACAAAAACAGGAAAAGAATTATCCTTCTCTATTCTATTCAATAATTATACCTGCTCTGCAAAAGAAGCAAAGATAAAGATCGAGAAGTTTTTAATCGCTTTAGGAGAATTGTAATTATTTCTTCTTATTCTTATTTACCAATCTTTTGTACAAACTCTCGTACATTGGTAAAATGGCATTCACATCAAATTTTTTTGCGTGAGCAAAAGCATTGTTCTTGAATTTATCCAATAGTGTTTGATCCGATAATAATTTAATAGCGTTAAAAGCCATTTCATCCGTATCACCAACATTGCTTAAAAACCCGGTCTTGCCATTGATGTTCACCTCTGGCAAACCACCGGCATTGGTGCTTATAACAGGCATTTTCATGGCCATAGCTTCTAAAGCAGCTAAACCAAAACTTTCTGTTTCACTTGGTAATAAGAACAGATCGCCAATACATAAAATATCACTTGGGTTTGGTATACGTCCTAAACTAAAAATATCGGCATGATACTTGCTATCTCTGCTTAGTTTTTCAATGGCAGAACGCTCGGGCCCATCTCCCACTAAGATCAATTTACTCTTAACTTTTTCACGCACTTTATTAAATACAGCTATCACATCTTCCACACGCTTAACTTTTCTGAAGTTACTTACATGCAACATTATTTTCTCGCCATGAGGCGCGTAATGTTTTTTGGAACACTGACTAGTAGGATGTTTAAAATCTTCCAAATTAATGAAGTTAGGTATCACCTCTATTTTATTATCGATCTTGAAGGTTTTTAATGTCTCCTTCATTAAACTTTCTGAAACCGAGGTGATGGCATTACTTTGATTCAATGAAAAACGAATAACCGGTTCAAACGACGGATCTCTTCCTACCAATGTAATATCTGTTCCGTGCAAAGTTGTTACATAAGGTAAGCTGATCTTTTTTGATTTAAGGATCTGTTGAGCCATATATGCAACCGATGCATGCGGGATAGCGTAATGTACATGCAACACATCCAAGCGTTCATAAATTGCCACATCAACGATCTTACTGGCCAAAACACTTTCATACGGCTGATACTCAAACAAAGGATAATCGTTAACACTCACTTCATGGTAAAATAAATTTTCGCTGAACTGATTCAAACGAAACGGTTGCGAATAGCTCATAAAATGAACCTTATGTCCTTTTTTAGCCAATGCAATACCAAGTTCAGTAGCTACTACGCCACTTCCGCCATATGTTGGGTAACAAACAATTCCAATATTCATAGTTGTATAACGTAACAAAATTACGAATTAATAGTTTATGAATTTAAAAGCTTAAATTTGTACGCTTGAATTACAAACTACATAGTTTATCGGAAGCTGATGAAGCGCTTGTGAATAGTGGTGAAAAACTGCCGGTAATGGAGGAATTTTACACCATACAAGGTGAAGGTTTTAATACCGGAAAAGCGGCTTACTTCATTAGAATTGGCGGCTGCGACGTTGGTTGCCATTGGTGTGATGTTAAAGAAAGTTGGAATGCCAATTTACACCCTTTGATAAATGCCAGCGATGTGATAAAAAATGTTGAAGCATATAAAGCCGATTCGGTTGTAATTACCGGTGGCGAGCCGCTTATATACAATTTAAGTTATCTTACAGGTGAACTTAAAAAAAGAGGTATAAGAACATTTATTGAAACATCAGGCGCTTACGAATTTTCAGGCACTTGGGATTGGATCTGTTTATCGCCCAAAAAAACCATGTTGCCATTAGAAGGCAATTATATTTTAGCCCACGAATTAAAAGTGATCGTTTACAATAAACACGATCTAACCTGGGCCGAAGAACTTTCAAAAAAAGTCTCAAAAGATTGTTATTTGTTTTTGCAACCGGAATGGAGTAAATCTACTGAACTATTGCCATTGATCATAGAATACGTTAAAACAAATACCCGTTGGCGAATTTCCTTACAAACGCACAAATACATGAATATTCCATAAGGGATATTTTCTGTTTACTGTCTTATTTTTACCATTCATAATTTAATGCTTTCAATTTTTCTTATTCCTGCTTACCTTCGGATAAATTGAGTAAACAAAACAAAATATATTGGATCTGTCAGTTTGGAGGATGGTTATTTTATATCCTGGTCAATCTGATCTTTTTTGGCTTAACCTCGCAAACCACTTACAAAGATTATTTACTTTACATCTTAATGATCCCTTCCGGGATATTGATCACACATTTATACCGTTTTTTTATTTACAAATTCAATGCGCTTAACTTTAAACTTTATTATCAGATCATCATCATTCTTGTTGGAAGTTTAGCGAAAGCCATCCTCATCTTTTTTGTATTGGCATTGCTATCCATGATCTTCAATTTAAGCGGACGAGAACTTAGCTTTGTAAATGTTTTTTCGAGCATCATTAACTTTTCGGTTGTGTTTTTTGTATGGAACACCATTTATTTTGGATACCATTACTTTATTAATTATAAGCGTGCAGAGATCAATAATTTAAGATTAGAAGCAGCGGGTAAGGAAAGTGAATTGAATAGTTTGAAGGCGCAACTTAATCCGCATTTTATGTTCAATAGTATGAACAGTATCAGAGCGCTGATCGATGAGGATCCTCAAAAAGCTAAGCAAGCAGTTACACAACTTTCAAATATTTTACGCAATAGTTTATTGATGAATAAGAATAAGGAAATTTCTATTGAAGAAGAAATGAACCTTGTTAAAGATTATTTAGACCTTGAAAAGATCAGATACGAAGAACGATTAAGCTTTGATCTATCCATTGATCCAAAAACATTACACTTAATGGTTCCGCCATTGATCATTCAAGGCCAGGTTGAAAATGCTATCAAACATGGTATTTCAAAATTGCCAAGTGGCGGTAAGGTTACCATAACATCGCAATTGCGCGAAAGCACTTTGCAAATACAAATTACCAATACCGGCAAATTGAATACCGAAAAATCGGCTACCGGACTTGGATTCAACAACTCTTTACAACGTTTGCAATTAATGTACGGCAAGCACGCACAAATAAAAATTGAAGAAGATCAATCAAATCAAAATGTAATTTCAACTATTCAAATTCCAATTAAAAACTATAAATAATAAATCTTATGAAAGCAATCATAGTAGACGACGAGCGCTTAGCCAGAAATGAATTAAAAACTTTATTGGCGCAACATAAAGAAATTGAAGTGATAGCCGAATGCGCAAATGCAGCAGAAGCAAAAGAAAAAATTGATAGTTTAAAACCGGATGTTGTTTTCTTAGACATTAATATGCCCGGAAAATCAGGATTAGAGCTTGTAGAAGAGATTTCGGCATTACCTGATGTTGTATTTGTTACAGCGTATGATGAGCATGCCATTAAAGCATTTGAATTAAATGCATTTGACTATCTATTAAAACCTGTACAACCGCAACGCCTTTCTGAAACGCTTAAAAAATTGGCCGAAAAAGAAGTGGTTTCAAAAGGTGAAAACACCGGTCCGCTTGATGAGAATGAATTGATTTTTATTAAAGACGGTGAGAAATGCTGGTTCGTTAAACTATCGGATGTTCGCTTGTTTGAATCGGAAGGAAATTACGTACGTGTTTATTTTGAGAATAATAAGCCATTAATTTTGCGCAGCTTAAATAATTTGGAAGCCCGTTTAAATGAAAGACAATTTTTTAGAGCAAGTAGAAAGCATATTTTAAATTTGAAATGGATAGCAGGTGTTGAAACTTGGTTTAATGGTGGATTGATGGTGAAACTAAAGGATGGCAAGGAAGTGGAGATCTCGCGCAGGCAAGCCGTTAAAATAAAGGATATGCTTAGTTTATAAGCAAAAAGCACTTTTATTCCCTCATTAACAATGTGATTTTAAAAACTTAGGCTATATTTTTAATAGCTATTAAGGGGTTTTTGCATTTTTTTGACTACATTTAAGGGTTAATTCATTCGGATATGACTAAAAAACTACTTGTACTTACATCTGCGTTTGTGCTTTCGTTCGGAAGCTTGTTTTCTCAAAACAATAACAACGCTTTAAATGGTCCTAAACTTTCAGGTACACCTGCTCCACCGCAACAATGGGAAGAGTGGTTTGGTAAGGAAGTTCAAAAATTCAAAGAAACCAAACTTCAAGGAAAATCGCAATTTGCCAGTTTTACCATTCCGGTGATATTTCATGTTTTGCATACCGGACAAGCCATAGGAACAGCTCCTAACCTTAGTGCAGCGCGAATTGGTGCTCAATTAAATGCATTAAACCAAATTTATAATGGTGTTGGCGCAAATCCTAACAGTATCGGTCAATATTCTACGTTTGTTTCTAACCCAAACATTAGTTTTTGTTTAGCAACTGCTGATCCAACAAATATTCCTTTAGGCGAACCCGGTATCAATCGTATTGATATGACTGCACTTTTAGCTGCCAATACCGGAACCATGAATAACGATAATCAACTGTTAAGCTTTATAGAATATACGGTTAAGCCTGCCATTATTTGGGATCCTAGCCGTTACTTAAATATTTTTGTTGCAGAAAAAGGTCCGAATGCGACTGTATTAGGCAGTGCAACTTATCCTCCGGGAACGTCGTTGATCGGTTTAGGTGCAATTGGTACAGGAACAACTGATGGTGTTTGGGTGGTTTCTTCCGCTGTGGGAAGTGGCACAAATCCGGGCACATTAGCTAACTACACACAAGGTAAAACATTAGCACGTGAAATTGGACATTATTTAGGTTTAAGAACATTATGGGGTGATGCTGTATGCGGTTCGGATTTTTGCAATGATACACCACCACAAAACGGACCAAACTATTCTTGTCCGGCTTCTTATCCTGTTGATGCAAATTCATGTGGTGTTGGCTTAAGCCCAATGGGTGAAATGTCGATGAACATTATGGATTGGACCTATGACGATTGCCGTTACATGTTTACTTCTGAACAAGTTGTGCGCATGCATACTGCCATGAGTCAAAGTCCTTTAAGATCATTATTAGGTACACATAGTTTATGTACATCTACCGTTGCACTTCCTCCAGCAGGCGGTGCTTATGCAAGTTTTAGCTTAACCGCTCCGGCACCATGTTTTGGCCAAGCCTTTACACCTGTAAATACATCTACTGGAAGTCCGGCTCCAACATTCACATGGGTTTTAACGCCTAACACAGCAACTGTTAACTCAGGTTATAATGTGGCAATGCCTTCTTTCAATTTATCAAATCAAGGTTCATATACCTTAACATTAATTGCGTCTAATTCACTTGCAACTACATCTCAAACTTATACGTTTTCAACAACTATTTGTCCGAAGAACCCAACGTGTTTAGACACTTTAAAAGCTATTCGCAAAACAGATACACTTTCTGTTTACAGTGTTAATTCAAGCACCTCTGTATTAGGATGTAATGTTGTAAATCCGGGTTATTTAACTGGTACAAACTGTTATAAAGACAAAGAATTTGCTCAATTCTTCAGTGCATCAAGCTATAGTAATGTTCCAGTTCCTCAATTGAGTGGTGTTTACGTATTATTCAATAAAACAGGTACAAAATCAAACAGTGGAACAGCTGATATCAAATGTAATGTTTGGGGAGGAAGTTTTAATGGCGGACCAAGTACACTGCTACACCAAAAATCAGTGCCTCTTGCCAACATAACTGCTACTTCCGTTTCAAGTTGGTCTACCGTTGCATCACCAACCGATAATGTAACCTGGTGCGGCACTCCAACCTACACATTTGGCAGCATGATCGTTTTACCTTACAAGATCATTATTGACCCACCGTATCTGTTACCTACAAGTGGCTTTAATGTAGGAATTGAAATGCCGTGGACCAGTGCTGCAGACTCATGTTTACTATTTTCTAACAGTGTATTCAATGCGCCAATTTCCGATTCATCTGCTTTTGTAAGAACACAAACAGACAATTGGTTCAAATTATTTAAGCACCGTGGAAAAAATGTTCAGTTAGCCATTATGCCTGAGGTAACTTGTAAGGCAAAAGTTGGTTTAAACGAATATAGAAATGAATTAGAGGCGAATTTAATGGTAATGCCAAATCCAAACAATGGTGTATTCAGCATTTTAGCTACATTAAATACACAACAAAATTTAACTTTCAAGATCATGAATTACTTAGGCAAAACCATTGGCGAAAATCGTGAACAAGATGTAACGCGTCAGGTATTTCAATTAGATATGAGTAATCATCCGAATGGAGTTTACTTCATTGAGATCAGTAATGGAACTCAAAAAACAACTAAAAAAGTTGTGATCAGTAAATAAGATCTAACGAAACACAAAAAAGCCCCTTCAAAAATGAAGGGGCTTTTTTTATGGGAAAATAAATTGAGCGTTCTTAAGTGTTATTTCTTCAACATCAAACATCGAAATTTCCTTTATTTCCGCTAAGCGTTTAGCAACTTCCAATATAAATGCAGGTTCGTTTCGCTTGCCACGATGCGGAACAGGCGCTAAATAAGGCGCGTCGGTCTCCAAAACCAAATACTCTATATCGATCTCACTTACAACTTTATCTAATCCACTATTCTTAAACGTAAGTACACCGCCAATACCTAACTTAAAATTATTCAATGCAATTATTTTTTTGGCTTGCTCCACATTCCCGCTAAAGCAATGAAAAATTCCTTTTGGTAAGGTTTTAAAGGAAGTTAAACAATCATACACCTCATCAAAGGCATCACGACAATGAATGATGATACTGTAATTATGATCAATTGCCCATTGTATTTGCGTTTTAAAAGCATGAACCTGTTGTTGGTAAAAGGTCTTGTCCCAATACAGATCAATCCCGATCTCACCTATGGCTGCATACTTTCTTTTTTTAAGCCATTCCTCCACTATTTTTAATTCGGCATCCACATTCTCTTTAACGCTACACGGATGTAGGCCCATCATGGCGAAGCAATTCTCAGGATAATTTTTTTCAAGATCATGCATACGCACAATACTTTCCGAATCAACATTAGGCAAATAAAACTTTGTGATATTGTTCTTAATTGCTTTATGGATCAATTGATCTCTATCAGCATCAAACTCCTCGGAATATAAATGAATGTGTGTATCTGCGAACATGCCGCAAAATTAGGAACAAAAATCGTAATTTAGCAATCGAATGATCAATAGTAGAAATACCTTTTTATACGCCATACTTTCTGCATTACTATTAACCTTATCCTGGTTTTACGGATTAACAGCATTTATATTTATTGCCTTTACACCTTTGTTACTACTCGAAAATTATTTTTCGGTGAATACAGATATTAGGCGTAAAAAAACAAAATTCATTGGCTTAACTTATTTAAGCTTTTTGCTTTGGAACATTGGTGTTACCTGGTGGGTATGGAATGCCTCTGCCGGTGGGGCATTAATGGCCATTTTAGCAAATTCCTTACTTATGACCATTGTGTTTGTTACCTTTTCAAACGTTAAGAACAAGCTTAACAAAATATGGGCTATTTGGTTATTGATCCCAATTTGGATCGCGTGGGAACATATTCATACCTTATGGGATATCACTTGGCCGTGGCTTGCGCTGGGAAATGTTTTATCATACAAACCCAATTGGATCCAATGGTTTGAATATACAGGTACTTCAGGAGGAACATTATGGATCTTACTGGTAAATATTATACTTTTTAAATTGATCACGGCAACCTCCTTCGCTGTAAAACAAACCTACAAGCCACTTACTGCTATCTTATTGCCCATTCTTTTTTCTTACATCGTTTTATTTACACATAAGAATACCTCTTCATTAAAAGAACAAAACATAGTTGTAGTTCAACCCAATATTGATCCTTACAACGAAAAATTTGATACCGAATTTGATATACAATTTCAATCGGTACTCAAGCAAATTGAACAAAAGATAACATCTGAAACAAACTACTTGGTATTACCTGAAACGTTTGTGATCGATAATATTAATGAAGAATTCATTGACAGAGATGTTAATCTGCAACTATTTAAAGACAGTTTACTTTCAAAATTCCCGAACCTCAATATTATCACCGGCGTAAACTCTTACCGTTTTTATCAGAACAACGAAAAACCAAGCGCCACCGCACGTAAAGATGAAAGCTCCGGACACTTTTATGATGTGTATAATACAGGTTTACAACTAAACAATAAGGGCATTACCATCTATCACAAATCAAAACTTGTTCCGGGTGTTGAGTTAATGCCTTTCCCCGCTCTTTTAAAACCACTGGAATCTTTAGCCATTGATATGGGCGGAACAATGGGTAGTTTAGGCATACAAGCGAACAGAACTGTTTTTACAGGTAACGAGAACATTAAAGTTGCGCCGGTTATTTGCTATGAAAGTGTGTATGGCGATTATGTAACCGAATACATTCGCAATGGCGCTAACTTTATTTTTATTATTACCAATGATGGCTGGTGGGATAATACTCCGGGACATAAGCAACATTTAAGCTATGCGCGTTTAAGAGCCATTGAAACACGTCGTTGCATTGCCCGCTCGGCAAACACAGGTATTTCTTGTTTTATTGATGAAACCGGAGCTATTACCCAAGCAACCAATTGGTGGGAAAAAGCTGTTATTGAAGCTAAACTAAAACCAAACGACCAATTGACTATTTTTGTTCGTTTTGGCGATATTCTCTCAAAGATCAGTGTAACTTTAAGTGCCTTAATATTGGCATATTATTGGTTTTTGCGCTTTTTTAAACGCTAAATATTAAGTACTTTTATACCTTAAAATTGAAACTATTTAAACCTCTTTTATGGAAAAATTTGATGTAGCAATTATTGGCGGCGGACCAGGTGGATACGTTGCAGCTATTCGTTGTGCGCAATTAGGCATGAAAACTGCTTTAATTGAAAAGTACCCAACCTTAGGCGGAACCTGCTTGAATGTTGGCTGTATACCTTCAAAAGCCCTTTTAGATTCTAGTGAGCATTATTTTAATGCAGTTCATCATTTCGAAGAGCATGGCATTGATGTGAAAGCACCAAAAGTTAACATCAAACAAATGATAGAGCGTAAACGCGGTGTTGTAAAAATGACCTGCGATGGGATCAATTTTTTGATGAAAAAGAATAACATTAAAGTTTATACCGGACATGGTAGCTACGTAAATAAAACTACCATTCAAATTAAAAAGGCCGATGGTACTGCCGAGCAAATTGAAGCAACAAAATCAATTATTGCTACAGGTTCAAAACCTTCTACTCTTCCGGGAATCGAGATCGACAAAAAACGTGTGATCACTTCAACTGAAGCTTTAGAATTACAAGAAGTTCCAAAGCACATGATCATTATTGGCGGTGGTGTTATTGGATTAGAATTAGGAAGTGTTTACGGACGCTTAGGTAGTAAGATAACCGTTGTTGAATTTATGGATCGTATCATTCCGGGTATGGATGGCGCGCTAAGTAAGGAGTTACAACGCGTATTAAAGAAAAATTTAGGATTTGAATTTTTATTCAAACACAAAGTTACCGGTGTTAAAGCTACAGGTAAAGAAGTTACTGTAAGTGCTTTAAATGCTAAGGATGAAAAGATCGAGATAAAAGGCGATTATTGTTTGATGTCGGTTGGTAGAAAACCATATACGGAAGGATTAGGACTTGAGAACGTTGGTGTGAAGATGGATAACAGAGGTCGTGTTGAAACGGATGATCATTTGCGTACAAACGTAGATAACATTTACGCGATAGGTGATGTAGTAAAAGGTGCCATGTTAGCGCATAAAGCGGAAGAAGAAGGAACATTTGTTGCTGAACAATTGGCAGGACAAAAACCACATATCAATTACAACTTAATACCGGGTGTAGTTTACACATGGCCTGAAGTTGCTGCTGTTGGATACACCGAAGAGCAATTAAAAGAACAGGGTAAAAAATACAAAGTTGGTAATTTCCCTTTCAAAGCAAGCGGACGCGCGAGAGCAAGTATGGATACAGATGGATTTGTGAAGGTATTGGCTGATGAAGCTACGGATGAGATCTTGGGTGTTCATATGATTGGTCCGCGTACTGCAGACATGATCGCTGAAGCCGTTGTTGCAATGGAATACAAAGCAAGCGCTGAAGACATTTCGCGTATGAGCCACGCACATCCAACATTTACTGAAAGCTTAAAAGAAGCGTGTTTGGATGCAACTGCAAAACGTGCATTACATATTTAATTAGGAGACAAGAAACAAGACGGCAAGAGGTAAGACATAGACGTTAACAAACACAGGTCTTACTTCTTGTTATCTTGGTTCCTGCTTCCACCATAAAATTCGAAACAAAATGAGTTCACCAAAAGTAGGGATCATAATGGGTAGTAACAGCGATCTGCCAACCATGCAGGCCGCTGCCGATGTATTAAAGGAATTAGGTATCACTTTCGAGATTGATATTGTTTCGGCACATCGTACACCCGAAAAAATGTTTGATTATGCTAAGAATGCTCATTTAAGAGGTCTTCAGGTGATCATTGCCGGTGCAGGTGGTGCAGCTCATTTACCGGGCATGGTTGCTTCATTAACACCGTTACCTGTTATTGGTGTACCTGTAAAAAGCAGCAACAGTATTGATGGATGGGATAGTTTATTAAGTATTGTTCAAATGCCTAATGGTGTGCCGGTTGCTACGGTTGCCGTTAATGCTGCTCAAAACGCCGGTATTTTAGCTGCTCAAATTATTTCGTGTAACAGTAAAGAGGCCCTTGAAAAATTG
>JBIKKW010000051.1:0-20525 GCA_044360115.1 Bacteroidia bacterium | reverse complement strand
AGCTTTAATGGCTGTCGCTCTTTCTTCAGAAGTTAATTGTATTACAGTTGCCGTGCCGCCTCTGTGAAGATTACTTCTAAACTCACCTTCTTTGGCTTGGCGTTTCATAGCACCTACCACTTGACCATCAACCACAAATACACGAAGATCAGCTCCTTTTGCTTCCTGAATAAATTCCTGCACCAACATATTCGCTTCTAATTTCAAGAAGGCTTCAATTACACTCTTTGCCGCTTTTCTGTTCTCCGCTAATATCACACCAATACCTTGTGTGCCTTCTAAAAGTTTTATCACGCAAGGGGCGCCGCCTATAGCATCTATAACACTGTCAATATCCTTATCTTTTGGCGATGATGCAAAAGCGGTTTTAGGAATTCCTAAACCGGCGCGCGCCAAAATTTGTAAACTACGCAATTTATCACGCGAACGAACTAGTGCTTGTGATTCAACGGCGGTAAAAATTTTCATCATTTCAAACTGACGAACAACCGCTGTTCCGTAAAAAGTAGCAGAGGCACCAATTCGCGGTATCACCGCATTTACTTCATGAACTTCTTTTCCATCGTAATAAATATGCGGACGGCCTTGTTCAATGGCCAGTACACATTTCATATGGTCGAGTACTAAAACTTCATGACCTCTTTTTTCTGCAGCTTCAATTAATCGTTTGGTTGAGTACAGATTTTTGTTACGCGATAAAATAGCAATGCGCATAAATTATGTGTTAGAATGTTGTTTTAAATATAAGGAAAGTTTTTGTCCGTTTAAATGAACTTGTTTTACGTCAATGATAAATTTTCCTTTAATTGCTTTACGTCCTATTAATATTGGATAGCGCATACTTTTACGATCAGAAAGTGAAAAATCGGCCATAATGGTTTTGTGCCCAATGTGTATTTGGGTGCGTATCACATAGCGGTCTTCGGCCTCACCAAAGGAGTTCTTTATTTTTTTTTGGGTGAAATTGTCGAACGACAAATGTTGTGTTTGGTTGTTCGGATAAAATTCGGAAGGTAAAATAAAGGTTAATACTTTTTTACCATTTTGTTCCATCACTTTTATGTCTTCACAATGTATAGCTGATGAAAAAGCGCCGGTATCAATTTTAGCTTCGGTGGCTTTGATGTTCAATTGTGGAAAATCAACAAACTCGCGCCTGCCAATTACACGTATTTGTTTGATCTTACTTTTCATATTTAATTAATTTTGTTTTATGAAGTGTATTTAGAATAGAAACGTTCAATAGTCACTTCGCTGTGTAAAGCCTCTTTTTTCAAGTAGAAATTTACAAAATTTTTGGCGAAGTAAGGTGCAATCATTACCCCTTTTGTGCCCAGACCATTAAAAACAAAAATGTTATCGTGGTTAGGATGCGGCCCAATTATTGGCCTTCTATCAATGCTGGAAGGTCTTACAGCTGCTTCGTGTTTGTTAATGTTGTAAGGAGACGTTAGCATTTGTGATAGTTTTTGTTGAAGTTCTTCCTTGCCTTTTTCTGTAGGGATCTCATTCAATTCTTTCCATTCGTAGGTGGCGCCAATTTTAAATTGATGATCTTCCAGTGGCATAATAAATCCATTTCGGTTAAAAATATTATTTCCAAGTTCAAGCTTGTTGCATGTGATCTCCAAAACCTCTCCTTTAACCGGATTTAAAGGGATCCAATGGAAGTAGGGATTATCCTTAACCAAATGACCTTCGCAAAAAACAATACTTTTTGCTTTTATGTTTTTATAGTTCAAATGATCACTTTCAATTTTGAGTTGATCATGATCAAAGCTTTCATCAATGATCTTGTTTTGTTGTTCATGAAAGCGTGTGCAGGCATTTAAAAAATTTTGTAGATGAATATTGCCACTTTGCTTTACCACGCCATAGTAGCCCGGTATGATGAGGTTTTGATGATCTTCCTTCACGGTATAAATGTTTTGATCAATGTAGGCAGCGAGATCACCTTGTGATTTTTTTACCCAAAAATTCTTTTCTTCTTCCGAAAAAAATGGTTTTAAAATTGCACGTTCGGTATAAAATTTTTCACCGGTTAGCTGTTCGGCTTCTTTGTAAAATTGTTTGAGGTAAGGTATCAGGACATCTGCCATCCAAGACTTGGTCATGCGTTTAAAAACAATGGGGTTCCAAATGCCGGCTGCAACCAATGAGCTTCTGCTTAATGCAGCATTGCCAATAAGGGTGTAGTTAACTTGTTTTTTTTGAAGTTCAAGCGCCAGTACATTTGCTGCTAAACCGTTACCAACAACTATCAGATCAAACATTATTTCACTCTTCGTTTAACGTGTTTATTATAGATCTTCGCTTTGCCGCGGTATGCACCTGAAAAGAATACGATTGCTTTGATACCGGCAAATACCTGAATATTATTGATCTCAAAAACACCTACTACACCAAAGCCAATATCGTAGGTGATCTTACGGATATAAGAGGCTGAGGCATACAATCCAATGGCATCATAAATTCGGGCGGGTATGGTGTCTGTATCTCTGAACACAGGAGGTAAAACACCGGTGTTATAACTCGGACCGGCAAAAAAAGCAATATTTTTTCGCTCATCCTCAATGCGGTATCCATAACATAAATGCCCCTGGATGTTATTGTTAGATAAAAATTCTTTACCACTCATTAATACACCCGCATTAAAATGATTTCGTTTGATGTGAAAAACATAATCAATCCCAATTGTTGATTGTTCAAGATCTCGAACGCTCGAATAGGCAAAGCCAAAGCCTGCGGTTAAATAATTATTATGTATGGCATAACGTTTTCCATCCTGTATCAACTCATCTAAACGGTTGTATTTAGTTGTATCGCGTTGGGCAAAACAAAAACCATTAAATAGTAAAGTGAATATGAACAGGTATTTGTACACGATACGAATTTACTTAATAAATCTAAATTAAAAACGGATTACTCACGCGTTCTCTTCCGGTTGTAGTAGCAGGACCATGACCGCTATACACTTTTATTTCATCACCCAATGGCAGTAAAGTGTCTTTAATGGAAGAGATCAATGTATCGTAATCTCCCATCGGAAGGTCGGTACGGCCAATACTTCCGGCAAATAGCACATCACCGGCTATCATTAATTTTTCGTGCGGAAAGTGAAAGGTTATACTTCCGGGTGAATGCCCCGGCGTATGAATGCAATTAAATTTTAATTCACCCAGTTCAATGGTTTGTCCGTGTTCAATGAATTTTTCAGGTTTAGGCGATTCTTCGCAATTAACGCCATACATGGATGCCGTTTGCATCATGGCATCAATAAAGAAGAGATCTGCTTGATGCACTTCAGGTAATAAACCATATTCATCAAAAATAAATTTGTTCCCAAGGATGTGATCAATGTGCGCGTGCGTTAATAACAAGCGTTGCAATTTAAGATCATTTTCTCCAATGAACTTTTTGATCATTTGATTCTCAAGGTTGGTTGAGTTACCCGGATCAATTATGGCGGCTATATTGTTGCTATCCCAGATCACATAAGTGTTCTGTTGGAACGGGTTAACAGTAAATGATTTTAATTTGAGCATAAAATAGGATGATGAGTTTTATAACGTGTTTCTTTTTAAAAAAGTATTTGATCTAAACTTAAATGCTTCGTATTGGTATTAATGAGATTTACGCCGGGTTTTGCGCCAATTTTAAACGATCCAAATCTTTCATCTATCCCCAATGCCTTTGCGCCTGTTGAAGTTAATCCCTTTAAGGTAGTAATAAGATCATTGGTTTGTTGGTAAAATAAATCGGCTTCTTTTATAATCGAAAGATCGGTATTACTGGCGAGTGAATCGGTACCAAAGCAAACAGATTTCTTGTGTTTAACTAATAATTCGTAATCAGGTAAAACACCTTCAATATATAAATTGGCACTTGGGCAACAGCACCAAAATATGGCATCCGATGAAGTTGCAATATCATTTTCGGAAGTAAAGGTATTGTGCACCAAAATATTTTTATTGCCTTTTAAGTGATGGATGTATGCTTGAATGCTATTCTTAAAACTCGGTTTAAACCAGGAGATATCCATCTTTAAAAAATCATACAAGTCTTTGAATTTTGATGGTTTTCCTTGCATAAAAGCATCCTCCTCACTGTTCTCTTGATTATGAATGGAAAGCGGTAATTGTTTGCTTGTATTATATTTGCTTATCTCTGCTATCAGATCAACGGAAGTGCTGTAAGGCGCATGCGGCGCTACACTCCCGCTTAAATGATCTTTTTCAAGTTCATGAAGTAATGTTTCTCCGGTTCTTAAAATTTCGTTCTTTCGTGCAGGATCTAAACCTATCAATTCTATGAAGGTGTGATAATAAATGGAACTCGATCTTTTAATGCCAAAGCTTCCATTGTTATTGCTAATATCGCCAACCGCCACAATACCGGCTTGTTTCATAAAGTCATCCGCCACCTTCATAGCCTGTTGCATTTGATCGGGCGTTGCGCTGTTTCGTTTAGTGATAATGTTTTTAGCAAAGTCTATTAATCCGGTATGTTTTGGGATCAAACCAAGCATATGGCTTAATTCCAAATGGCAATGCGCATTTATAAAACCAGGCATTAAAATACCTTCATACTTTTCATATGGTATTTGAAGTTTTTTAATTGTTGTGATCTCAACGATTTTACCGGTATCATCCAATCCCAAAGCACTGCCATCCTCCAAAAATTGCGTACCGTCGAATATCCTATCTGCCGTTATATATCTCACAAAACAAATTTAGTTATTTAGCGGCTTCTTTGGTATCTTTACAACTCATTTAATGGCAAAAAAGAATATACGCGTTTTAACACTTGAGCAGATAACCGAGCTTTTTAAAGAGTTTAAGGAGCCTGCTTTCAGGGCCAAACAATTATATGATTGGCTTTGGAATAAACGTGCCATTAATTTTGATGACATGACCAATTTTTCATTGTCACTTCGTGAAAAATTAAAGGAGAATTTTGAGATACATGCGGTTGAGATTCACGACCTGCAAATAAGCAACGATAAAACCATTAAATGCGCCATGAAATTGCATGACAACTTTGTGGTAGAAAGTGTTTTAATTCCGCAAGGAGAGCGCATGACGGCTTGTATATCCTCACAAGTGGGATGTAGCCTAACCTGTAAGTTTTGTGCCACCGCTAAGTTAAAGCGCATGCGCAACCTTACTGCCGATGAGATTTACGACCAGGTGGTTTTGGTAAAAGATACCGCCATAAAACGCTATAAACAACCTCTCTCTAACATTGTTTATATGGGTATGGGTGAGCCTTTACTGAATTATAACGAAATGATGTTGTCGGTTGATAAGATCACCAACCCTAAAGGTTTAGGCATGTCGCCAAAGCGAATCACCGTTTCAACAGCCGGTGTTGCCAAAATGATAAAGAAGTTAGGAGATGATGGTGTGAAATTCAATTTGGCCTTATCGCTTCACGCGGCTAATGATGAAAAACGTAACCAGTTGATGCCAATTAACGAAACCAATTCTTTGGAAAATTTGGCTGATGCTTTGAATTATTTTTACGAGAAGACCGGTACGCGCTGTACGTTTGAATACATCGTATTCAAAGATTTTAATGATACCCCGCAAGATGCGATGGAACTGGTTGCTTATAGCAAAAAGGTGAAAAGTAAAGTGAACATCATTGAATACAATCCAATTGATGGTGGCGAATTTAAACAAACCACGCCGGAACGTTTGGATGCTTTTGTTCGCGTATTGGAAAATAATGGCGTGATCGTGAATGTGAGAAGGAGCAGGGGTAAAGATATTGATGCGGCATGCGGACAATTGGCCAATAAAAATAAACTAGCGGTGATAGAGTATAAATCATAAAAACATAAAATATTCAGGAATAAGTAATAAATTAGAAGTTCGTGTCAACCACCGTAAATAAAATAAAGCAACCCATTGCTGAGCACATGGAGATCTTTGAAGACAAGTTCAAAGACTCAATGAAAAGCTCTGTGCCTTTATTGGATAAGATCACGAACTACATTGTAAAACGCAAAGGGAAACAAATACGACCAATGTTCGTGTTCTTAAGCGCTAAATGTTTGGGTGAGATAAATGACAGTACCTATCGCGCTGCTGCCTTAATTGAACTATTACATACGGCTACATTGGTTCATGATGATGTGGTTGATGATAGTAACGAACGTCGCGGTTTTTTTAGCGTTAATGCTTTATGGAAAAATAAAATTGCTGTTTTGATCGGTGATTTTTTATTGTCTAAAGGCTTATTGTTGAGTTTAGAGAATGATGATTTTCAGTTATTGAAAGTAGTAAGCAATGCTGTTCGTGAAATGAGTGAAGGCGAATTACTACAAATTGAAAAAGCGCGTCGCTTAGATATTTCTGAAGAGATCTATTTTGATATCATCACCAAAAAAACAGCAACATTGGTTGCAGCATGTTGCGCCTGTGGAGCGGTATCGGTTAACGCCGATTCGGATACGGTTAAAAAGTTCAAAGAGTTTGGAACCCTTACCGGTATTGCCTTTCAAATAAAAGATGATCTGTTTGATTTTGGAACCGATGAACTGATAGGGAAACCAACCGGAATTGATATTAAGGAAAAAAAGATGACCTTACCGTTGATCTACGCCTTAAATAACAGTAATACTGCCGATAAGCGCCGTATCATCAATCTGATAAAAAATCACAATAACGAAAGTGATGAAGTGAAAAAAGTGATAGACTTTGTGATCGCAAAAGGTGGTTTGGAATACGCTACCAAGATCATGCATCAATATAAGGACAAAGCTTTGGAAATATTAAAAGATATTCCAAACTCGCCTGCCAAAGAAAGTTTAGAAGCATTAATTAAATATTCAATTGAAAGGAAGAAATAAGATGTTGAAGAAATTTGCAATATTAAGCCTGATAGCACTTTTTATTTATTCGTGTACAAGCGAGCCTGAAAAACTTTCGGAAGAGGAGCAGGCTAAGGTGGATTCGTTAAGCAAGATCAGCCAAAAACGCCGTGGCGATTCACTAAAGAAATTAAATCCATTATTGATATTGCCACCGGATAGTGAGTATACAGGTGACTACATTGATAAATACCCGAATGGTGTAATTAAATACCGTGGTTATTTTCGTTTTGGTGAGCGCCATGGGCAGTGGATCGCTTTTTACAATGATGGTTTACCTTGGAGTGAACAACATTATAATAAGGGGATAAAGAACGGTGAGAATATTGTGTATTATGAAGGCGGAAAGATCAGATACAAAGGATATTATAAAGACGATAAGCGTGATAGTGTGTGGACCTTTTATGATTCGTTAGGTAATACGGTTAAATCTATCCTTTACAAATTAGATAAGGAGATAACGGTAACAGGTAAATAATAAAAAAACCCTCAAAATAATTTGAGGGTTTTTTATTGAGTTGATCAGAGATTATTTCTTCTCTAAAACTTCGTCGATCATACCGTAAGCTTTTGCTTCCGAAGCGATCATCCAGTAATCACGGTCGCTATCTGCCCATACTTTATCATAGGTTTGTCCGCTATGATGTGCAATGATCTCATATAATTCTTTCTTTAATTTCTGGATCTCACGTGCTGTAATTTCAATATCACTCGCTTGTCCTTCAGCGCCACCTAATGGTTGGTGGATCATGATACGTGCGTGTTTTAAAGCAGTACGTTTTCCTTTAGCACCAGCGCACTGTAAAACAGCACCCATACTTGCAGCCATACCGGTACAAATTGTTGCCACATCCGGCTTTACAATTTGCATGGTGTCGTAAATACCTAAACCGGCATAAACACTTCCACCCGGTGAGTTAATGTAAATTTGAATATCTTTTTTAGCATCTACACTTTCAAGGAATAATAATTGAGCCTGAACGATATTTGCTACCTGATCGTTAATACCTGTTCCTAAAAAGATGATGCGATCCATCATCAAACGCGAGAATACGTCCATTTGAGCAACGTTCAACTGACGCTCTTCAATGATATATGGAGTTAATGAAGATGAAATACGAGACGAGTAGTTATCGTAAGTTAAACTGTTAATGCCCATGTGTTTTGTGGCATATTTTCTGAATTCGTTGTTATCAAACATAGCTTATGAAATTTAGTTAAACCAAAATTAGTTTTGTTATTGGATAGTGCAAAATTTGAACCAATTAGTTATTAACCACCTTTTGTCATGATTTTTATGACAGCTTTTCAGTAAAAAGGCTTCAGAAGGCAATCTAAAAGCTCACTTTGTTCAATTATTTAAGCTTTAAAGTTAAGCCAAAGGCGCAATAGAGGTTCCTTAGTCGGTAATCTAAGGCATAGTCTACATTGTAGATCGATCGGTTATTGAAGTAATAGCCCGGTTTAAGGTATAAGGCTGCATTGGAATTGAGTGTATAATTGAATTTCATGGCCAGGTCGATAAAGGTAGCCCTTGGATTCATGAAATTCTTTGTTTTGCCATAGGTAAAGGTATTGTCTTTTATTGCAATTAATTGATACGATGAAAGAGGTAGGCAGTATTGTATTCCAACTGATGGTTCAATACCAAATTTTGAATTGAATTTTATTTTGTACGAAAGATTGATCGGTATACTGATGTATTTTATGTTGTTCAGATAATCTTGAGCTTCTACCGTATCGCCATTTACGATATTGATGTTTCTGGATGAACCAACTTTATAAACCGTGTCAATGATCTGCATAGTTGAATCGTACACGTAATAGTCAAAAACCAGTTGCGTTTTGTTTTGAGCAAAGGCTTTGCCGTTGATCTTGTTTTCAACCGAAAAATAACTGACACCAATGTTTGCGCCTAAATGGTCTTTATAGGAATATCCAAAGGAAATTGCTCCGGAAATGATCTTGCTCGATCCTTTCGGATTACCGTTACTAAATAATCTTGGGAAATTAGCATTGTTTTGTGTGTACATGGATGGTGCTTTGCCATTTGGCTTGGCTTCGTAATTGATGTTGTAATAAACTAACTCGGTGCTTATATAAAAGTGATTTTTCTTTTCGTTAGTTAAATTATTAGTTGGATTAGCTGTTGCTGCAAGGAGATCGTTTGTTTTAGGATCGTTCACGTTTTTCACAGGATCCTTTCCTGCAGTATCAATTTTATCTGTAGCTTGATCATGCGTGTTTAGCTTATTGGCAGAAGAATTCAATACTGTTGCTGTATCATTTTTATTAACCTGTTCTGATCTTTCTTTCTGATCAGACAGAGGTTTTGAATCTGAATTAGATCTATTGGTATTATCAGTTTCCGGTATTGTTTTTGTTACCTGTTTTTCGGAAGGAGATTTTGATTCTTTAATAGTTAGTTCCTTCAATGAATTGTTTTTTTCGGATTTATTGGTAGTTGTTAAGTTACCAGGATCATTAACGTTAAAATTGGTTTTGCTCACAGAAGCAAAAGGTTTTGAGCGTTCAACAGAAGTATTCTTTTTTTCTTTTTTGCTAGCAGATCTAACTACTGTTGTAGTTTCGTTTTTGGTTGAGGGGTTCTTTATTTCTTCAACACTATTTTTGTTGGTTTCTGCTACCGCAATTGCATTATCATCAGAAACATCGGTTTTCTTTTTATTTTCTGTTAGTGTAGCTTCGGAAGATGTTTGGGAATTTGAATTTATGTTAATGTTATTAGTTTTAGTATTTTGGATGTTTGATACACTTTCATTTGGATCAATACTTATAGATTCAGAATTGTTTTCTGTACTGTGGTTTGACGCGTTTGTAGTAGTGTTTGAATTTATTGTTTCAGTTGTTGCCAGTTGTTTGTTTTGTGAATTTGAATTATAGAACCACCAAGCCGTAAAAGTGCCAATGGCAAAAAAGCTCAATAGCAATACCTGCAACCATCTTTTTGAAGACGATCGCTTGGCTTTCTGGTAATTGGTGTGAACCTTTTTGAATGTTAGTTCGCCGGGTTCAACGCCAATAGAATCCAACTTGCGCTTAATAAGGTCATCATTATGCTTATGGCTTTCCATTGTGTTCGTTTGCTTTGTTCTTTTGCGTTTATTAAATCTATTAGTGATTTGCGTGCTTTTGTGAACTGACTTCTACTGGTACTTTCTTTTATTCCTAATTTTTCGGCTATCTCTTTGTGGCTAAAACCTTCGATCAGGAATAAATTAAAAATGGTTCTGTATCCGATCGGTAATTCGTTCAAACACTCAAGTATATGTTCTGCCTTAACTTCCGTGTCTATCTCTTCTTCCGTTTCATCCTCCAACACATATAGGTTATCTGTACTTTCAAATTTCAATTTATTTTTTTCTTTCAGAAAGTGAAGGGCTGTATTTACAGTAATTCGCTTCATCCATCCTTCAAAATTTCCGCTTCCAGTATATTGTTTTATGTTTAAAAATATTTTAATGAACGAATCCTGCAAAACATCTTGTGCGTCATCCCTGTCTTTAATATATCTGCAGCAAATACCGAACAGGGTTTTTGAATACGTATTGAACAAGTATTCCTGAGCCCTGGCATCCTCTTTTTTGCAACGTTCAACTATTTCTTGTAATGTTTCCAATTTAATCAAAGCCCAAAAGCACACCAGTGGGCGTGCCTTTGAAGCTTATCAAATCTAATTATTAATCCTTAATTAAACGAATGGTCTTTTTGTTAACACCGTTCTGAACATTCAGTAAATAGAAGCCTTTATCTAAGGTGTTTACATCTACTTCCAATTCATTGTTGCCTTTTGTAACACTAACTTTATTTTCACTCACTAATTTTCCGGTGATCTCAAATATGCTTAATGTTACAATGCCATCTTTACCTGAGTTAAGTTTTAAGCGGGCAAAATCTTTTGAAGGATTAGGGAACAATTTCAATTCCGATAATTGTTCTGCTTCCTGTGTTATTATACTTGTTGGATTTTGATTCGTACTTCCGATCACATTTACCTGATACATGGCATTTGAGCTACGGTTAATAAATGTATTTGCACAATAGCTGGCAGTTCCGGCACAAGATACGGTGATGCTTACACAAATATTATAGAAGGCTGAAGCAGAGTATGTATGTGAAGGATATAATCCTGTTGAAGTTGTATTATCACCCCACGACCAAACAGCATTGGTAACGTTTTGCGGATAGTTAGCGATTGCCCACCATGTTAATGCTTGTGAGCTATCTTGCGACATTACAAAATTAACGTTTGTGTTACAAGGATTTGATGATAGGATAACTGAATCACAAATTGAACTGTTGCAAAAAGTAACCGTATCGTAAATACTTAAACAAACCCAGTTAAAATAATTTGTGAAAGTTGTTGTTGGGTTTGGTCCGCTTGCTGTTGTAGAGTTGTTAAAGCTCCAGTAGTAAACAGTATTGCTCGAAGTACCTGTTGAAGTATTAAAGAACGATACATTTCCGTTTGTGCCAATTGAATAAGAAAAACTGGCATTACAGGTTGAATTGTTGGCAGAAGTTACATTAATGGTGTCGCAAAAGCTGCTTGAGCAATTATTAATAGAATCATTTAAAAATAAACATACCGTATAGAATCCGTTATTTGCATAGTTAGTTGATGCATTGGCAGTATATGCAAAATTGCTATTGCCAAAGCTCCAAAAATATTGCGTATTTGTTGTTGTATTGGTTGAAGTGCTTTGGAAAGTTACGTTGCCATTAGAATTAATGGTATACGTAAAATTGGCATTGCATTGTGCATTCATTGAATTAAATAGACCTAATGCACTGATCATTAAAAAAAAGTACATTTTTGTTGATCTCATTTTTGCTGTAATTGTTGTTTTCATTTTTATATATGTTTTAATTATTTGCGTTTAATAGAAAGAGTATGAAAACGTAAAAACGCTGCCTCAAAATCGCAAAAAATTTATAACATATTGAAAATCAATAATAAAAAATGCAAAAAAATAGTGTTTTTATTTATAGAAAGTCCTTGAAAACGGACTTATTTACTAATAATTGAAGTGCCTTCAAATATAATCCTGGGATCATTAGAATTTACCAATTCATTTAACTCATAAACATTTTTATAACCATAACCATAAAGGTTAATATATGTAGGAATGTTTAATGCAAGCGTTATTGATCTTTCTTTTGGTGTTTTAGGAATGTATGCCTTGGTTGGAAAATTAATTTCGTCCTCATCAATATTGTTGTTACAATAGATCAAGATCTTTACATCTTTTGATTTGATAATTCTGGCAAGATTGTCTTGTGTAAAGTCAGAAAAATTCAAATGAACCGCTCCTTTAATGTGTTTACTTTTATACATGGCATCGGAACGTGTATCTAAAATGATCACATTCTTTTCCTGACTCATTTTTAGAAAAGATTCGAGGTTAACTAGCCTATCTTTGCGGTGATCCTTAACCTCTGCAACAAGTTTTTCGTAAGCACCATAATCAACCTTTGTTGTTTGTGCTTTACTAAACAATGAGATCATTACTAAAAATAATAAGCCTATATTTTTCATGTGAGTATAACTTTGAATGAAAGGTATATCAAATTCAAAACATATAATTCACAAAAAAAGCAAACAGAAGTTGAATTAATTAAAATTGGGAATTGTCAATATTTCAATTCGTTGCTCGTTTAAATTCAAGATCCTGAAAATCGAAGCTAAAATCTGTTAAAGGCGAGTAGGCTTCCAGAGCAAAGCCGGTAGCCTTTCCATCTTTATCAACACTAAAATTCACATAAGCGTCGGCGTCAAGGGTTCTGTCATTCCATTTTACCACATAGGTGTTTGCTTTGTAATAAAAAAGTTCGCCCTTCATGCGCTTCGAATTTTGGCTGGTAATAAGAAACTGTCCTTTTTCATTCAAAGTTAGATCAACACTGCCATACCAGTTATCTTTAAATTTCCCTGTAAAATTAGAGATATCGGGTTTTGCCATTTTGTTTTTCTTTTGTGCATCTAAATGCTTGTTCACTTCATCCTGAACTTTAGCGGCATCGGCATGTAGTTTGGTAACGCGGGTGTTCAATTCACTAACCCAATCTTTTTTTGGCAATCCTAAATAACTATCTTTTATGGTATTTGAAATAGCCTGAAAAGCAGCACCCACCTGTTGATTCGTAAACACCATAATACCTAATTTAAGTTCAGGAATTAAAACTACTTGGGTAACAATTCCTGCCAACCCACCGGTATGTGTAACCTGCTTATAACCTTTTACATCACTCACAAACCAACCTAGTCCGTAACCATTAAAATGTGTATTGTAATAGCCTGGCGCCGCAACAGGAATAGGTGTTTGCAAATTCCACATTTCGGTTTGTTGTTTTTCGCTGAACAATTGTTTGGTTAAACCCTCGCCATATTTTCCATTGTTTAATTGAGCAATTACCCACTTGCTTAGATCAGTAATATTCGTGTAAATACCACCTGCCGCATTGGCTGTTTCGCTCCAATGAATATTACAAACTTGCAAAGTGCCATTTACAGGGGCATGTGGTTCAGTAATATTTTCTTTATTTTTTAATCGTGCTCGAGATGCCGCGCTTGTATTCATTTCCAGCGGTTTCATGATGCGGGTCTCAATAAATTCATCCCAACTCATGCCTGACAATTTTGCAATTACTTCGCCGGCAACCACAAATAAATTATTGTTGTAATCAAATTTTGATCGGAAAGAAGATACCGGTTTAAGGTAGCGTAAATTATGAATAATGGTATTCACCGAATTTGAATTTGAATCGGGCCATATCATCAGATCGCCTGAGCCAAGACCTAATCCACTGCGGTGACAAACCAGATCGCGAATGGTAAAATTCTCACTCACAAACGGATCGTATAAGGTAAAATCAGGAATGTAATTTCTCACCTTATCATCCCAGTTCAATTTCTTTTCATCAACCAACATGGCCAATGCTGCTGTGGTAAAGGCTTTGCTATTGGATGCGATGCCATAGAATGTTTTTTCATCTACTTTTTCTTTGGTAACAATAGATCTTACACCATATCCTTTCGCGTGGATCAGCTTTCCGTCTTTAACAACACCAACGGCAATACCGGGCACGTTAAATGTTTTGAGAGTTTGTTCAACCAAAGCATCAATTTCGGGTGAGGTTATCACCTGCGCTTTAGCATTAAATACCATAGCAACTGATAAGGCTAGGGCAAATAGTAGAGTTGTGGATCTTAATTTAATCATAACACTAAAGTACAGTTTTATCCTTTACTTGATGGTAAGCGTAATTATTTTAAATGGATGTAAGATTTTAATGGTTTTTGTAAGAATTATTTTTTTGATTATTGAAAATTTAGATTAATTTTAAGTATATCATAATTAAGCATTTTTTAGAAGCAGCTTACCTTTTTTATTAGTATAAAGACTACTAAGTTTCTTACTTATTTAAAATTTAAACTAGTTTTTTTTAATCAAAAAAAATGTAATAATGGAAACTAAATATTTTGTTTTTGATGAATTAATTGAAGGCGTTCAAGTTATTGATAAACAGTTTAGGTATCAATATGTAAATAAGTCTGTTGCCACTCAAGGTAAATCCACAGTAAAAGAACTTTTAGGTGCAAGAATGATGGATAAGTATCCTGGTATTGAGAATACAGACGTTTTTAGGTTGATCTCAGAATGTATGTCGAAAAGGGTTTCAAAAAAGCTGATCAATCAGTTTAATTTCCCTGATAATTCTGTAGGTTGGTTTGAGTTAAGTATTCAGCCAGTTGAAGAAGGTGTGATTGTTTTGTCATTTGATATGACTGAACAAAAAAAGATAGAATATGAGTTAACGAATAGAATAAAGGAGAAACAAGAATTAATTGATTTAATTAAAACTCAAAATAAAAAGCTTGAGGATTTTTGTCAAATTATAGCACATGATCTAAGAGGACCGATAATTAATCTAGAATTAATTTCAAACATGATAAAAGAAACTGATGATGTGAATGAAAAAATGGTGTATTTGAGAAAGCAAGAGCCTATTGTTGGATATTTACATAATATTCTTGAAGATTTAATTGAAACAACCCAAATTAATAGTAATATTAATAATGACAACGTTGAGGAAATAGATCTAAAGGAAAAATGTAATGAAATTTTAGAATCGCTTCAAGGAGAGATTTCAAAGGTTAATGCAAGTATTTCTTTAGATTTTGATGAAGTTCCTAAAATAAGATATGATAAGATTTATCTTAATAGTATACTTTATAATCTTATCTGTAATTCTATAAAGTACTCTAAACCTGATACTACTTTGTTTTTAAAAATCAGATCTTATTTAAAAGCTAATTGGGTTTATATCGAATTAATTGATAATGGCATTGGGATTGATCTTGAACGATATGGTGATCAGATATTCAAATTCAGAAAAGTATTTCATGATCATCCAAACTCAAAAGGTATTGGTCTTTTTATGACAAAAGAACGAATTGAGGCGAGTGGCGGTAATATTATGCTTAAAAGTAAACCAAACGAAGGAACAACGATCATTATTAAATTAACAGAAAGGAAATAACTATGGAGCAGATCAATAAATTATTTTTAGTTGACGATGATACTACTTATACGTTTTTAACTGAATTGTTAATTATTAAATCCAACAAGGTTAAACAAGTACAGGTGTTTAATGATGCTCGCAAGGCAATAGATTCGTTACGAAGTAACATTAAAAACAATGAATTGCTACCTGAAGTTATTTTTTTGGATCTAAATATGCCCATAATGAATGGTTGGGATTTTTTGAAAGAGTTTAAATTAATCAAAACAAATCTTCATAAAAAAATAATTATTTATATTGTAACTTCTTCTATTAATCCCGTAGATTTTGAAAAGGCTATCTTAACGGAGAATGTTGTAGATTTTATAATTAAACCAATAACAAAAGAGAAGTTTAATATTTTAATAGAAGAAGCGATTAAAGAACAAAATCAGCAATAGTAACTTCCAATTAAATCGTATAAATTTTTGCTATCAGAGAATAATAAAAAAACCCCCATTTTATAGGGGGTTTGGTGGTAAACCTTGTAAGGTTTGGTAGCCCGTACGGGAATCGAACCCGTGTTTCATCCGTGAAAGGGACGTGTCCTAACCCCTAGACGAACGGGCCATCTCTAGCCAAAACCTACCTTTTAAGGGGTATGTTTCGTAGAATGGAGTGCAAAAATACTAATTTTTTTACAATTACAAATTTTTTCAATAAAAAAACCATCTTTTTAGGATGGTTTTTTATGTAAATCGTCGAAATGGCTTATTTCATGATCTTAATAACTTTGAATTCGGTACGGCGGTTTTGTTGATGCTCTTCCTCAGCACACGGCACGTCATTCTTACATTTGTTAACCAATTTGCTTTCGCCATAACCTTTCCATTTCATGCGTTTGCCATCTACACCTTTGCTAATGATATACTGTACAGCTGCTTTCGCACGCTTGTCTGATAAGATCATGTTGTACTGGTCGCCGGCACGTGAATCGGTATGTGAACTTAACTCTATATGGATCTTCGGATTTTTTTCCATCACATTCACTAATCGGTCTAATTCCATGGCTGCATCCGGTCTGATGAACCACTTATCAAGATCGTAATAAATGTTATCCAATACAATTGGTTTTTCAATAATGATCTCATCTAAAATAAAGTTAGCTGTCATGTTCTCAGAATATTTTTTACCTACTGTACAAACATTTTGCGCTTTGGTAATGGTAAAGTACATTGGTTTCCAACATTTAACTTCGTATTCACTTTTGGTACCTAATTTGATCTTGTAATTTCCGTTAGGGTCGGTCAATAATATCTGACGTGTTTTACTGGTGATGTTATAGATCTCAACCACAGCTGAATCAATTGAACGATCAGAACCTTTTTGATTTACATGTCCCGACAAAATAAATGTTGGTTCATTCTTTGTGATCTCAAATATCTTATCCTCATAATTATCGCGGTTTGAAGATACATAACCTGTTTTTCCATCGCTGCTTAGGTTATAGGCAAAGTCGTCACGCGAAGTGTTCAATGGATAATTTAAGTTCTCAACCTGCAACCATTTCTCACCATCAAATGAGGTCATAAACACATCTAAACCACCAAGGTTGGTGTGAGCATCCGATGAAAAATAAAAGGTACCATCATTGTGCATGTAAGGGAACATTTCGTTACCGGATGTGTTGATCACATTTCCTAAATTGATCGGTTTTCCCCAGTTGGTGCCATCAAAAACCGATTTGTATATATCAGTTCCGCCAGTGGTTCCCGGCATATCAGAAATGAAATAAAGTGTTTTACCATCCGGTGATAAACTCGGGTGTCCGCATGAATATTCATCGCTGTTAAATGGTAGTCCGGTTACGTTGGTCCATTTATCATCCACTAATTCTGCTCTGAATAATTGTAAGTTGTTCTCACTTTTTGAACTGCGATCAAGCTTGCGTTTTTTCGCATAGTTACTTCTTGTGAAAAATACAACTTTTCCATCTTTGGTAAAGCAGGCCGGTCCTTCGTGAAACTGACCGTTCACATTTCCTTTTAATAACATGGGGCTTAACCATTTTCCACTGTTATCTTTTGCTGAATAGTAAATGTCCAAATACGATCGTCCTGTCCAATTATACATTTCCATGTTAATTAAACTTGGATCATAATTGAACTTATCTCCTGTGAACATAATTCCTTTTCCGTATGGTACTTGAGCAAATGCGGTAGCCATTTCAGGAATGTTGGCTTGTTTAACTGTGTATAAAGTGGTATCTCTTTTAAGTTTATCAACCGATTGACATGATGCCAGTAACATTTCGGCAACAAAATCATCCGGCACAACTTGTAAGTATTTATTGAACCATTTTTTTGCCTCGTCGTACTTTTCCATCACCATTAATGATTTGGCGTAAAAGAACATGTTACTCGGATCACTCTCAGGTAGGTCAACAACGGTTGAATACCATTTTTCTGCGTTTGGCATATCATATACCATACGGTAAGAGTTAGCAAGCCTTACACGAGCATCCACCTTATCATGTTTGCTTTGATAATGTTCCAGTTCGTGGATGGCATTGGTGTATTCAAATTTATCGTAATGCTTCACACCTTTTTTATAATAGCGTTCAGAACACGATGTGATGAAAGCAGTGGCAATTAATGCCGATAATATTATTTTTTTCATAGATACTTTTTTAATTTTTCATCCAATTGGTAAGTGGTTGTACAATTAGAAATAACGAGGGGTTTTGATCTTCACAATGTCTTTACCAAAATCGTAACCGATCATGATCTCATGAGAGCCCGCACTATATAGTTTCATTTTTGTAAGCGGTGCATCATAAGCATAACCAACTCTAAAGCGTGTATTGGTAGCATATTCAACCATAAAAACTAATCCGTCTAACGAACGGTAACCTGCACCGATCCAAATTTGATCCTTATACATTAAATGTAAATTCACATCGGCTTCAAGTGGTGCAGATGGCACATATTTGATCAATGCTGATGGTTTTAATTTGAACTTATCATCCAATTTAAAAACATAACCACCATACATATAAAAATGACGCTGAAGGAATGTTGCTTGATTCACATCAAAACTGAAGTCTTTCTTTGAATCGTAAGATAACAAGGTAGGAACTGCCAATCCTGCATACCAATCTTTACTGAAATAGTAAGCACCGAATCCGAACTTAGGCAACCAGGCCGATTTTCTGCCATTGAACACCTGATCATTTCCATCCCAGTAGATCAATTTTTCATTCTTAAACTGATAGTTAGAAACACCGGCTTTTAAACCAAATGCTAATTTATCATTATTCTTGAATTTAAGTTGATACGCGTAGTTGGCATAAATATCAGTTTGCTCGCGAGCACCAATGCGATCGTTACTGATGATCAATCCACCACCCATATTTTCTGATTTGGTTGGAATGATACCGTCTACAGCCGCTAAGATGGTTTTTGGCGCACCTGTAAAATTCATCCACTGATTACGGTAAAGTAAAGTAGAAGAATAGTATTTATGACTTCCTGCATAAGCCGGGTTTAAGAATAAACCGTTGAACATATACTGACTGATCATCACGTCGTGCTGTGAGCGAATGATACCCGCTGCTAGCACTAATATTAAGATGATTGTTTTTTTCATGATATTTATTTTTAAATGTTAGTGTATATATTAATATCTTCTTAATTCAACATAACCTTTTAAGATCATTTGAGTTTTAACGCCTTTATCCGTTTCAAGAATTACGAAGTAAGTACCGTCGGGTAATTCAATTCCATTATTGCTATGGCCATCCCAGTCATTCTTGTAACCATCATTTTTGTAAACAATGTTACCCCAACGATTGAAAACAATTATTGAATTATTTGGATAAACCTCAATACCATGAATTACAAATCGATCGTTATTGCCATCTTCATTAGGTGAGAAAGCTGTTGGCATTTGAAGTGCTAATGGTTCTGTTAAATAGATATCACCTGAAACTTTACAACCATTACTGTCAATAACTGTAACAAAATACTTTCCGGCTGAAACACCATACAGGTCTTTTGAATTCGAGTTGTTTGACCAGATGTACGAATATGGATTAGTTCCTCCATTAACAGTTAAATTGATCGCTCCGTCATTACCACCTTGTAACGTAATGTTATGACCATCATACTTAACAGGGCTAGTTAGCGTTAAAGCCAATGAATCGGGTTGAGATACATTAATTGTATCTATGCGCTTACACCCATTTATGTCGGTAATGGTTACAATATATGACGCAGATTTTATGGCGTTTAAATTTTGTTGTGTTGAGCCATTTGACCAATTGATTGTATATGGTGCAGTACCTCCATTAATAATTAAATTAACTGATCCGGTAGTATCGCCGTAACATTTTACATTAGTTATTTTTTTAGTTAACTGTAATGCTTGTTGAGGTTGATTTAACGTGAACACTGCAGTATCTTTACAGCCTTTTGCATCTGTTAATTGAAGTGTATAGGTACCGGCATTTAATCCAATGATGTCTTCAGTTGTGGCACCATTTGACCAGTTGAAACTATATGGTGTTGTTCCCCCGGTTAAAACGATGTTAATTGAACCATTAGAAACTCCAAAACATAAAGGATCGCTAATTACACTGCTAGTGTAGGTGAAGTCTGCTGGTTCAGTTAAAGTTGTATCAATTGATACCTGACATCCATTAGTATCGGTAACAACTAAATTGTAAATACCCGAATGTAGTTGGCTGATATTTGGAAAGGAAGAAGTAAAGTCGTTTGGACCTCTCCACCAATACACATAACCCGGTGTTCCGCCTGTAACAGTTAAAGTAATAGCACCGGTTTTATCGTTATGGCAATTTATACTTGTTAAAGTTAAACTACCCGTTAAGGCATTAGGCGCTTCTGTTAAAGTGATGCTGTTTGTTTTTATACAACCATTAGCATCAGTAATTGAAACAGTATAACTTCCTGCCGGAACATTATAAACGTTTTGCGTATTAGATGTAAAGGTTCCCGGTCCTGACCAGTTTAAAGTGTATCCTGGTGTGCCACCGGTAATGTTATTGTATATAACACCACTGGAATCTCCTTTACACTTAATATTAAATCCGCCAATATAT
>JBIKKW010000049.1:0-21059 GCA_044360115.1 Bacteroidia bacterium | reverse complement strand
CACCACGCATCAATTGTATCATGGCATAGGCTTTCTCTTCACTAAATACCTCATCACTATTAGGAACAAATTCTTCTAACACTTTTCCATTCTTATCCTCTATTCGTGTAATAAATGTTGGCTGAACATAAGTGCCTTTATTAGCAAATGTTGAAATAGCACCTACCATTTCAAAAACACTGATATCAGGTGTACCTAAACAAATAGATGGCACTTCCGGAATTTCACTGGTTACTCCTAAACGTTTTACCAAGTTCACAACAGCATGCGGACCATACTGTTTCATTACCCAAGCAGTGATGTAGTTAATGGAATTGGCCAATGCTTTTTTAAGGGTTAGCATTTTACCATTGTTCTTATCGTTTGGTCCGTCTGAGTTACTCGGACACCAATCGGTTCCATCGGGTAATGCAATACAGGTGCGAACATTAGGCACTTGGTGACAAGGACTTAAACCTTCCTGAATTGCCAAAGCATAAACGAATGGTTTAAACGTTGAACCCACTTGACGTTTACTTACCTTTACGTGATCGTATTTATAATGTTTATGATTGATGCCGCCAACCCAAGCCTTCACATAACCGGTTTGAGGTTCCATTGCCATAAAGCCCGTTTGTAAAAATGATTTATAATATTTGATACTATCGTAAGGTGTAAGAACAGTGTCTATTTCGCCGCGCAAACTAAACACGCGCATTGGTGATGGTTTATAGAATGTTGCAATGATCTGATCATGCGATAACCCTTGTTGCTTTAATTCACGGTAACGTTCGCTGCGTTTCATGGATGCATTCATGATGCTTTTTATCTCATCCTTACTCACATTCCACGCAAATGGCGCATTCTTTTTTGTTTTGCACTCCTTACTAAATATCACTTGCAGATCGCGCATATGTTCATTAACAGCCTCCTCGGCATAACGCTGCATGCGTGAATCGATTGTGGTATAGATCTTTAATCCGTCTTTGTAAATGTTATATGGTTTTTTTGTTTCCGGATTAATATGACTTTCACACCAGGCTTTTAAAAAATTATCGCGCAAGTATTCTCTGAAGTAAGGTGCAGGTCCTTCATTATGATCTTCAGGATGGAAGTTGATACCCAACTCCTTTGTTTTTAAAGTATCGTATTTTTCTTTACTTAAATAACCATACTTCACCATTTGATTCATCACCACATTACGGCGTTGTTTTGCTCTTTCCGGAAAACGAATTGGATTAAATAAGGCTGGATTCTTAGCCATACCCACCAGCATTGCAGCTTCTTGTATCTCTAAACTATCGGATGATTTGTCGAAATAAATTTTTGCTGCCGATTTAATACCAACCGCTAAATTCAAAAAATCAAACTTATTGAGATACATGGCCATGATCTCATCTTTGGTGTAATTCTTCTCTAAACGCGTTGCCGTGATCCACTCTTTCATTTTACGTGTTACCAAAGCCATTTTACCAAGCTTCTCACCACGGGGGTACATCATTTTTGCGAGCTGCTGCGTAATGGTACTTCCACCTCCACTGCTTCCGCCACCAAATACACCTGAAGCAGCTCTAAAAAGTGCTTTCACATCTACACCACTATGCTCATAAAAACGCGCATCTTCAGTTGCAACCAATGCATCTACAAGGTCTTTATCTAACTCCTCAAAACGAACATTAACACGGTTTTCGCTGTAAAATTTACCAAGGGTTTTCATATCACTACTGTAAACAACAGTAGCTAAGTTGCTCTTTGGGTTTTGTAATTCCTCAACACTTGGTAATTCACCAAATACGCCTACAGAAATTAAAAAAAGTAAAAGAAATACAATAACGAAAGGGCTCCAAACGCCTATCCACACCCATTTAATATATTTGGAACTTACTGCCACAAAAATTTATGTAAAAATAGGAAAATAAAGGAAACCGAAAGCGTAAAATTTCAGAAGATATAGTGTTACTCTCCCTTAAAAACAGGCTGACGTTTTTCTAAAAAGGCATTCACGCCTTCATTATAATCATACGTGCTTGCTGCGATCACCTGTTCTTCCTTCTCACGCTCTAACTGCGTTTCAAGCGTATTAGTTGTGCCTTCGTTCAATAACTTCTTCGTTAAAGCAATGCCTTTTGTTGGCATATTTGATAATACAATTGCAGTTGCTAAGGCCGTTTCCATTAACTTCTCATCCTCCACTACTTTATAGATCATACCCATTTGCTCTGCCTCAGCAGCCATTACTTTATCGCCAAGCATCATTAAGGCGCTCGCTTTTCCAAAACCAATTAATTTTGGCAAAAAATAGGTTCCGCCGCTATCGGGTATCAAACCAATTTTACTGAACGCTTGTATGAAAGCAACCGACTTACCGGCAAAAACCACATCGCATGCCAAAGCAATATTTGCTCCGGCTCCAGCTGCAACACCATTAACGGCACATACTACAGGTTTTTGCAATTTACGGATACGCAAAATGATTGGATTATAATGTTCGTGAACGATGCGCTCAATACCCGGACCATTTTTATCCATAGCTTCTGCAAGGTCTTGGCCGGCGCAAAACGCTTTACCATTACCCGTTAATAACACTGCGCGAATGTTCTTATCCTCGTTGGCTTTATCTAACTCTGCAATTAATTGCATGGCCATGTCGCGGTTAAAACTGTTGAATTTGTCAGGGCGATTTAAAGTGATCACTGCCACTCCGCCATTTGTTTTTGATTCAATGAAACTCATAATGATTTTTTTATACGCCAAATTGTTTTAAATGATGATCTAAATGTTTTGATAAAAGCATATTCCACTCCTCTGTATTCATGCTTCCAAATAAGCCATGATCTTTATTTAAAATGCCTGTTTCTCCTTTTATTTTAAACGTCTCAATGCTTTGTATGAGAGCAGCTTTTTCTCGTTCAAATTCTTTCGTATCGTTAATTTGAAATTCTTTAAAGGTTGGCAAACTTTTTCTGAATTCGGGCTTGGTTAACATTTCCTTTTTTGCCGACTTACCAATAAAGAATTTAAAAATAGGATTTGTTTTTGCGTTCAGGCTTCCATCTACAATTAAAAAAGGTTTTTGGCAGTGGCTCAGCATTTGTGATACCTTCATCTTTCCCCACTGTGCTTGCGATTGAGGCGTTAATGTATTTATACGTTGTATAAAATGCTGGCAGTTTGCCTCTTCAAACAAATTATTATGATTCATGCTTTTAAAAATCGTGACTTAATTGATTAGTTGCTTTTTGAAGAATTTCAAATGCATTTTCAGCCATTAAGTTTTCCTTGTCAAGTGTTGGGTTTATCTCCACCATTTCAAAACAACAGATCTTTTTACTTCTCATGATGTAATAAATGAGGTTACCCGCTTCCTTTTCAGTAATTCCATTAGGTACAGGTGTTCCGGTTCCACTGCTAATACGGCTGTCCATACTATCTACATCAAAGCTCACATATATGAGGTCGCAATGATCGAGGTAGTTCAAAGCTTCAATGGCAATACGCTCAACTGCTTTTTTACGGATCTCAGGTAAAGCAAAAACACGCACCTTATTCTTCTTTATGAGGTAATCTTCCTGAGGTTCAAAATCACGTAAAGCAATGAAAACTAAATCGTTGTATTGAATTTTAGGACTAATTCCGCCTAAACTCTTCAATTTTTCCCAATATTCAACCGTTTCATCATCGGGTTTATTTTGCTGACGGTCCTTATTATCTTCACCTAATACACAGGCAATAGGCATACCATGCATGTTACCACTTGGTGTGGTGTACGGACTGTGGATATCCGCATGCGCATCGATCCATATAACACCAAGTCGCTTTTGAGGATAGGCCATTCGAATGCCGCTTATGGTTCCTAAAGCCGAACTATGATCGCCGGCTATAACAATAGGTACCTCATCCTTCGTTAATGTTTTTTGAATTTCTTTGGCAATTCGCTCATTTAAGGCGTAAATTCCTTTGATACGCTTGGCATAATCATTTACAACCGGCTCTAATAACAAGTGGTTCTCGGTTGGTATCTCCACATTTTTAAACTTCTTAAAAAACGGACTACCAAAATCCAGTGCTGCAATTTTTATGGCGTCAATTCCCATGCTGGAGCCTCTTGTTCCGGCACCAATTTCACTCTTTACCTCAACAATACGTATTGGCTTTATCATATTCTTCATATTTATTTAACATATTAAACCTTATTTTCAACAAACTAAATCACTTACTTTGCAAATAATTAATCAAAGTAGCTTACTTACATCATGGCAGTAGAAAACACCTATTCAAACCTGATCAACCAAACCTTTAACTTCCCGCAAGAAGGGTTTGAAGTAAAAGATGAAGAATTACATTTTAATGATATTCCATTAATGGATATTATTAAACAATATGGCACACCCTTAAGGATCAGCTATTTGCCAAAAATTTCGTCACAAATACAAAAGGCAAAACGCATGTTTAATGTTGCAATGGCTAAGGCCGACTACAAAGGCAAATACGTGTATTGCTACTGTACCAAAAGCTCACATTTTAGTTTTGTATTGGACGAGGTGCTAAAAAATGATGTTCATATTGAGACCTCATCGGCATTTGATATACAAATAATCAAAGAACAGTTTCAAAAAAAGGCTCTAAACAAAGATACATATATTATTTGTAATGGCTATAAACGCAGTAATTACAAACAAAATATTTGCGATTTGTTAAACGATGGTTTTAATGTAATACCGGTTTTAGACCATTTGGATGAGATCGAATATTACAAAAAACATGCAAAAATTGATAAAGTAAATTTAGGTATACGCATAAGTACCGAAGAGGAACCTTCATTTATGTTTTATACATCACGTTTGGGAATACGCGATTCGGAGATCTTATCGTTTTATAAAGATAAAATTCAATCGAACCCCAAATTTGACCTGAAACTGCTTCACTTTTTTATTAATACAGGTATTAAGGATACAATTTATTATTGGACTGAATTAAATAAGTGCTTAAGCATTTACAAAAGTTTGAAAGAGATCTGTCCGAGTTTAGATTCATTAAATATTGGTGGCGGAATGCCTATTCGCACATCCTTAGGTTTTGAATACGATTACGAATACATGGTTGAAGAGATCATTTCACAGATCAAATTATTTTGTGTGGAGAATGAATTACCGGAACCAAATATTTTTACAGAATTTGGATCGTTTACTGTGGGAGAAAGCGGAGCAACCTTATATAGTGTGATCGATCAAAAACAGCAGAACGATCGTGAGACCTGGTACATGATCGATAGCTCATTTATTACAACCTTACCCGATACCTGGGGAATTAACCAACGCTTTATACTATTAGCAATTAATAACTGGGATAAGCCTTATGTGCCTGTTAATTTAGGTGGCTTAACCTGTGATAGTATGGATTACTATAACACCGAAGCACACACCAATCAGGTATTCTTACCTAAAGTAGAAAAAAATCAAAAAGAACCACTGTACATTGGTTTCTTTCATACCGGCGCCTACCAGGAAGCATTAAGCGGCTATGGCGGTACACAACATTGTTTGATACCTGCGCCAAAACATGTATTAATTGATAGAGACGAAGACGGAGAAATTACAACGCGCTTATTTGCAAAAGAGCAAAGTTATAAAAGCATGTTGAAGATCCTAGGCTATTAAATTTACAATTTTTGAATTGACAATTTACAATTGCTACAATAACAACTGTAAATAATTTTAATTGTCAGTTTTTTAATAAGGATCCGAATTCAATTTAAAAAGTATTTTGAAAGTTTTTGGATATTAAAATTTACAATTTATAAATTGACAATTTACGATTACCACAAAACCAATTGTAAATTGTAAATAAGAAAATCGTCAATAAGTTTTTCAGCTTTTCAATTCGATACAGAATATAGTTCCCTTCCCTACTTCACTGTCTTTTACATAGATCTTGCCATCGTGGTAATTTTCAATGATACGTTTGCATAAACTTAAGCCTAAACCCCAACCGCGCTTTTTGGTGGTGTATCCAGGCTTGAAAACTTCTTTGAATTTATTTTTAGCAATGCCTTTTCCGGTATCGGAAATAAGAATTTGAATTTGTTCAGGCAATTCGATCAACTCAATTTTCAGATCGCCTTTGCCGTCCATTGCATCAACCGCGTTCTTACATAAATTCTCTATCACCCATTCAAACAATGGTGCCGAAAGAAGCACATTGATCGGATGATCGGGCAAACTGATGTGGTAATTGATGTTTTTTGATGTGCGCTTTTTTAAATACTGTAAACTCTTGTCTAATAACGCAACAACATCTTCGCTCACTAATGTTGGTTGCGAACCGATCTTCGAAAACCGATCGGTTATGGTATTTAATCGCTCCACATCATTTTGCATTTCGATCACAATATTCTCATCAACGCCAATACTTTTTAAATGCTCGTTCCAGGCCATGAGAGATGATAGCGGCGTGCCCAATTGATGGGCTGTTTCTTTACTCATACCAACCCAAACCTGATCCTGCTCGGCCTTACGAGCTGTGCTAAATAAAATATACGCGATCAATAAGAACAAACCGATCACACCAAACTGCACATAAGGATAATACTTTAATTGTGTGAGTAAATTAGATTGCGCATAAAAAATATAATTTACCGTGCCTTCTCCCAGATCAATAGCAATAGGCGGATTCTCACTTCTCAACTGATTTAATTTTGAACTTAACTTTTCCGCTGAATTGATCTCGGTTGTATCAATCTTACCATAAGCCATTACTTGCTTGGTGGTTCTATCAGTATAAATAACGGGTACATCTGCTGAGTTAACGGCTACCTCCGTAATAAAGGATTTGATCAAACTATCAAATACCAATTTAATATCGTTAAATACGCGGCTATCCTTGTAAAATAAATACTGTTTTGTTTTTTTGTCTACTTGTATCTCAACCGGTGGATACATTTTTTGCATGCCTTGCAATTCGCTTTGCATGAACGCTTCATCCTTCTCTTTAATGGAATCAAAATTACGTTTTGCCAATATCTTACCTTGCTCATCGGCTAATATTACAGGCACCGTAGTATTATCCTGCAATACATACAGTAAAAAATTAAAGTTTGAAAAATCTTTGGTTAGCTGCTCGGTTGTTTTTGCATAAAGGATGGCTTTTTTACGCTCCTCTATTTTCATTTTTTCGAACAACTGATTGGTGAACTTCACTAGGTTCGCTTTTTTCTGAACTGCCTCTGCCCACAATTTTACCTTTCGGCGTTCATCTTCAGCAATGCGTTTTACTAAATTATTGGTATACCATAACGACACGATCACAATACCAAAGGCAGCAATTGCCAAAAGCCATTTCCATTGTTGTTTGCGTGTGTAAATGTTCATTTTTAAAATCTTTGCGCCTTTCGATTCGCCGCGGCGAACGCTCTAGGTGACGCTTCTTGGTAATAACGTTAAATTTACCTTATTATTATCAAATAAAAAACCTCCTTGTTTTGCAAGGAGGTTTTAAACTTTTATGAATGTTTAATGGTGATGATGCCCGCCTTTACCATGCACATGGCCGTGATCCAACTCCTCTTCACTCGCTTCTCTCACTTCCATAACCTGGCCAACAAAATGCAGATCGTGACCTGCTAAAGGATGATTGAAATCCATACGCACATGCGCATCAGCAATCTCAATAACTCTACCTACTAATTGGTTGCCTTCAGCATCATGCATTTCAATATCATTTCCTACAAACACACGTTCGCTATCAAAATTACCATCAATTAAAAATGCTTGTTTATCAATATTAATGATGTAATCATTCTCAACATTTCCGTAACCACTTTCTGCTTTAATATGAAAATCAAATTTATCGCCTGCTTGTTTGCCATCCAGCGCCTTTTCAAAATCAGGCAATAACGAGCTTACACCGTATATGAATGCAAACGGATGTTCTGCATCGGTTTGTTCTACTAATTCTTCTGATCCACCATTTTTACTTGCGGTTAGGTGATAACTTACTACCGCCACTTTGTTTTCTGAAATTGTCATTTTTGTTTTTGTTTTATCTGCTACTTTTTTTGAAGCAGGTTGTTGTTTTATTAAAAAAAATAAGCCATTCGGATTTAAAGCGAATGGCTTAAAACTACTTTAAATATAAAAAATTAATTTAAATCAAACTTAATGCCTTGTGCTAATGGTAAGTTTGAACCATAGTTAACGGTATTGGTTTGACGGCGCATATACGCTTTCCAAGCATCTGAACCACTTTCACGTCCTCCACCTGTTTCTTTCTCTCCACCAAATGCACCACCTATCTCAGCGCCACTAGTTCCAATATTTACATTGGCAATACCGCAATCACTTCCCATAGCGCTCACAAATAATTCTGCTTCACGCACGTTCAATGTCATAATTGCACTTGATAAACCTTGCGGTACACCATTTTGTAAGTCAATGGCTTCTTCAATGTTTTTGTATTTTATTAAATATAAGATCGGCGCAAAGGTTTCGTGTTGTACAATTTCCATTTCGTTCTTTGCTTCAACAATGGCAGGCTTCACATAACATCCGCTTTCATAACCTTTTCCTTCTACCACACCGCCCGGTACCACAACTTTTCCGCCTTCGGCAATGGCGCGCTCAATGGCATTCATATATGCTTTAACGGCATCTTTATCAATTAACGGACCAACATGATTTGTTTCTTGCAATGGATCACCAATTTTTAACTGACCGTATGCCTTCACTAATTTTTCTTTTACTTTATCGTAAATACTTTCGTGAATAATTAAACGGCGAGTAGTTGTACAACGTTGTCCGGCTGTACCAACTGCACCAAACACAGCGCCAATGATTGTCATATCCAGATCAGCATGAGGTGAAACAATAATTGCATTATTACCACCTAATTCTAATATCGAACGGCCAAAACGTTCAGCAACTTTTGAACCAACAATTTTACCCATACGTGTTGAACCCGTTGCAGAGATCAAAGGTACATGCGGATCTGTAGTTAAATATTCACCCACTTTAAAATCACCATTAATGATACAAGAGATACCATCCGGTAAATTATTTTCTTTTGCAACTTCATTCCAAATATTTTGGCAAGCAATAGAACATAAAGGTGTTTTTTCAGATGGCTTCCAAATACAAGTATCGCCGCTGATCCATGCTAATGCCGTATTCCAACTCCACACTGCAACCGGGAAATTAAAAGCGCTGATGATACCAACAACGCCTAATGGATGCCATTGCTCCATCATACGATGGTTTGCACGTTCACTTTGAATGGTTAAACCGTAAAGCTGACGAGATAAGCCCACTGCAAAATCACAGATATCGATCATCTCTTGTACTTCACCTAATCCCTCTTGATAAGATTTTCCCATTTCATAAGAAACCAATTTGCCAAGCATTGCCTTTTTTGCGCGCAGTTTATCGCCAAACTGACGAACGATCTCACCACGTTTTGGCGCAGGTATGGTTCTCCATTGTTTAAATGCACTAGATGCTGCATTGATAATTTTTTGATAATCGGCTTTGGTTGCCGTTTTTACTTTTGCAATAAGTTTGCCATCAACCGGGCTATATGATTCTAATATATCACCACTTGCAAACCAGTTTGATCCGGTACTGCATCCATCATTCACTTCTTTAATTCCTAATGCTTTTAAAACGTCTTGCATATATTTAAAATTTGGTGCATAAAGATAGCTATATTTTATTGTTCAATCACCTCTAAACCAAATTTAAATTAGCGATGTAAATTAATTACTAACAGAAATTTGGTTTTAGTTAACATTTCAATAATAATTAATACCAATTATATGACTTTCTCATAAGGATTGCTAAACGCCATACTAATAAAAGACACGTTGTTTTGTAAAAAAATAAAACATGAAAAAAATATTATTACTTATTATTGGTTTAATTACTTTAAATGTTCACTCGCAAAACCCCGGTTTAGCAATTAGTGAGGTTTATGTAAACCCGGCAGGAACAGATTCTTGCAAAGAATTTGTTGAATTAATTGCAACACAAAACATCAATTTTTCATTAACCCCTTATACTATTATTGTAAATAACAATGGAGTTGCAACCGTAAATGGTTGGGTAGCGGGTGGTAATTTAAGTTACGCCTTTGAAGTGAATACAGGTTCAGTTTCAACCGGTGATGTGGTTTATGTTGGTGGTAGTTGTATGGCACCAACCAATAATCAAATAAAAGTATTGAATGTGAAATATGTTGGTGGCAGTGGCGGAATTGGAGCGGCAAATTCAGCCGGTGTTTTTGGTAACGGCGGCGGTAATGCGGATGGGGTTGCCGTGTTTGCAGGTGCTGTGTCAACCATTACTAATAATACAGTTCCAAGAGACGCTTTATTTTGGGGTACAGGTATTGGAACAGCAAGTGTAAATGCAGGTATTGATGGTTATCAACTTCCGGTTAATGATCTTTATACAGGCGGAAAATTAAACAGCTCAAGTTTTTTAACTCCTGATCCGGTTGCAGATATTATAACAGCCATTGGTATTTTTAACACAAGCACTAATACATGGACCACGCCGCGAACTTTTTCGATTACTTCTACAACAGGGCCAAGCAGTATCACTGCCCTTTCATCGGTTTCATTAACCTCTAACTCAGCGGCACCAATGACCTTTAATTTTTTAAGTAATGATACAACAGCATTAGAGTCTTCATCATTGGCTACCATTTATTTAAGATTAACCTCAACAAGTACTTCTCCATCAACTATTACCATCAATAGTAGTGTTTTATCAAATGCTTCTGCAACTGATTATACGTTAGCTACTACTATTGTAACAGTTGCGGCTAATACGCCGAGCAATACAAGTTTCCCTATTAATATTTTAATAAATAACGATGCTGTAATTGAAAGTGCAGAATATGTGGTGTTACGCTTATCAAATCCTATCAACGCAACAATAGGAACTACTAACCAATGTACTTTTTACATAGCGGATAACGACAAGGTAATTCCTACGCCTAACAATAGTATTACCATGAATTTATTATCTAGCTTCTCAAATTCAATAACAGGAACAAACTCTGCAGAGATCGTGGTGCATGATCCTACAACGCAACGTTTATACATTGCCAATAGTATCGGAGGTAAACTTGATATTATTGACTTTGTAAATCCTTCTTCTCCTAGCTTACTTTCTTCCATTTCTGTAACACCTTATGGTAACATCAACTCTGTTGCGGTTAAAAACGGAACTGTTGCCTGTGCAATGGAAAACAGCGCTAATCCTCAAGATTCTGGTAAAGTGGTTTTCTTCGATAAGAATGGTGTGTTCTTAAAACAATTAACTGTTGGTATGATGCCGGATATGATCACCTTTAACCATGCAGGTACAAAAGTAATTACGGCAAATGAAGGTGAGCCTAATGCCAATTATTCTGTTTCACCAACAAACGATCCGGATGGTTCAATTAGTGTAATTACACTTACTAATGGTATTGCTGCATTAACACAAAGCAATGTTGCACATATCACTTTTACCGTTTATAATGGTCAAGAAAACACATTGAGAAGTCAGGGTATTCGTATTTACGGTCCGCACAACATGGCCTCAAAAGATTTTGAACCTGAATATGTAACCGTTGCTAAAGATGATTCAAAGGCATGGGTTACGCTTCAAGAAAACAATGCCATTGTTGAAATTAATTTATCAAACAACAATATCAATTACATTAAAGCTTTGGGTACAAAAGATCACTCATTACTTAATAATGGAATGGATGTTTCAAACTTAACAAAGGGTGTTAACATTAGTAATTTCCCAATTAAAGGTTTTTACTTACCTGATGCCATTGCATCTTATTCGGTTGGAAGTAATAATTATTTAATTACCGCAAATGAAGGAGATTCACGAGACTATGCAACATTTACTGAAGAAAAGCGAGTTGGTGCTCTTACTCTTGACCCAACCATGTTTCCGAACGCTAGTGAATTAAAAAATAATTATGTTTTAGGAAGATTAAATGCTACCAACAAAAATGGCGATATCGATAATGATGGTGACATTGATACCATCTATACATACGGATCACGTTCTTTTTCAATTTGGAATGCTACAACCGGTAATTTAGTTTACGACAGTAAGGATGATTTTGAACAAATTACAGCAAGCAACTCATTTTCGGTTATGTTCAATGCCAGCAACACAGGCATTGCTAAAAAAGACCGAAGCGATGATAAAGGTCCGGAGCCTGAAGGCGTGGCAATAGGGGTTATTGGTTTGAACACCTACGCCTTCATAGCTTTGGAAAGAATTGGTGGTGTAATGGTTTATGATGTTACTACACCGGCTACACCTTCATTTGTAACTTATGTTAACAATCGTTTATTCTCTTCTAACGGTCCTGATCGTGGTGCTGAAGGATTAATTTTTATTCCACAATCTGAAAGCCCAAACGGACAACACATTGTTATTGCAGCAAATGAAATAAGCAGCAGTTTAAGTATTTGGGGTATTGCCGGTTGCGCTGCACCTATATCAAGTTCTTTAACTGTAAACGGAAATACAGTTGCTTGCTCGGGTCAGGTTACATTATCGGTACCAAGCGGAACAGCTTTAACATACCAATGGTATAACAATACAACTTCGGTTGCTAATGCAACTAACAACACCTTTGTTCCTGCGGTTAGTGGTAACTACTCTGTTGCAATTAATGGCGGACCTAACTGTAATACTAAATCACTTACTAAAACATTAACAGTAAATCCAACACCAACATTAAATGTTACAAGCAGCAACTCATTAATTTGTGTGGGAGAATCAGCAACATTAACAGTAACAGGAGCAAACGGAACTTATACTTGGAATACCAGCGCTAACGCTTCTACGATCATTGTTAGTCCTACCGTTACTACAACTTATAGTGTAACCGGTACAAACACAAACAATTGTTCATCGCAATCACAGTTTGTTCAAAACGTATCACCTTGTACTGATATTGCTGAATTGGATAAAGAAAATGCGATTTCTATTTATCCTAACCCTGCTACATCAGAAATATTCATTTACAGCTCTATATCAGAATCAATGGTTGTAGAGATTTATAACACCATTGGCGAATTGGTTTATGTTGACAATAACTACCATAACTCAAAAGCCATTGAGCTTAAAAATGTAAGCAAAGGCCTATATCACATTGCCGTTAAAGTAAATAATGAGCTTGTTAACACTAAAAAGTTAATAGTTCACTAAAACTTTACACAACACTTATTTAGATAACCTGCGCATAATATTTGCGCAGGTTATTTAATTATTACATCAAACTAACTTCATGTTGTAATAAGAGTAATATAGAACATTTGTAAAACTTTTCTAATGAAGACATTTTACAAAACCATTGTTCTCTCCGATATTCATCTTGGTATTAAAGCCAGTAAAGCAAAACAAGTAGTACATTTTTTAAAACACCATAAGTGCGACACGCTTATCTTAAATGGTGATATTATTGATGGCTGGCAGCTTCGTAAAAGCGGAAAGTGGAAAAAACAACACAGTAATTTCTTTAAGTATGTTTTAAATCTGGTTGCTAAAAGCAAATGCGAAGAGATCATTTATTTGCGAGGTAATCATGATGATTTTTTAGATGAGATATTGCCTTTTGCAATGGGTAATTTCAAGATCAAACGTCACCACATTCATTATGGTGTGCGCAGAAAGTACTTTGTTACACATGGTGATATTTTTGATACAGTAACCACTAAGTTAAGCTGGTTGGCAAAACTTGGGGATGTTGGCTATACATTCTTACTTTGGCTTAATCGCCATTATAACACATATCGTGAAAAACGCGGCTTACCATATTACTCACTTTCTCAGGTAGTAAAGGCAAAGGTAAAATCAGCCGTTTCATTTATATCCGATTATGAGAACGAATTGGCTCAGGTTGCAAAAGCAAGAAAATGCCATGGCATTATTTGTGGTCATATCCATCAGCCTGCTATTAAAATGATCGATGGAATTGAATATCTTAATTCGGGAGATTGGGTTGAAAGTTTAACAGCATTGGTTGAAGACACAGAAGGTAATTGGAAAATTATTTATTACCAAGATTGGCTTACCGAGCATGAAAAAGAACAAAACTCAAAACGCAAAAAAGATATTGAAGAGATTCTTCCTAAAGGCGTTGTAATAGCAAAATAAATCATGGGGAAAAAATATATTTTAGCCGTACAAGGTGAAGGCCGCGGTCATATGACGCAAGCCATCAGCATGTACGACATGTTAACAGAACAAGGTCACGAAGTTTGTGCCGTAATTGTAGGCACAAGCGGCAGAAGAGAAATTCCGGCTTTTTTTTACGATAAAGTAAAAACAAAAATAGTTCCTTTACCGAGTCCGAATTTTATAACCGATAGTAAGAACAAGAGCATCAATATTCCAAAAACCCTTGTACATAATTTTAAGGAATTAAGAATTTACAAAGCAAGTTTAAAGCGCATTGATCACTTAATTAAAGAACATGATCCGGATGTTGTGATCAATTTCTTTGATTTATTAATTGGATTATATTACCGTTTTAATAAGCCTAGAGCTAAATTGGTTTGTATTGCTCACCAATACATTTATTTACATCCCGATTTTGAATTTCCGAATGGTAGAATATTTGATAGAATGATCATTAAATTTTATACCAAGTTAACGGCATATAACTCCAGTAAAAATTTAGCCTTATCGTTTTACAATATTCATACAAAACACGATGATGTTGTAATTGTACCACCCTTATTACGTAAGGAAATTTTTGAACTTACTGCTAAACAAAACGATTACTTTTTAGTGTATTTGGTAAATAACGGTTATTTTGAAGACCTTATTGAATGGCATAAGGATAATCAAAACATCGAATTGCATTGCTTTACTGATCAGCCGCAAAAATTAATGGATAATTATACTTTCAATAAAGAAAAAGTTTTTGTTCATGCCCTCAATGATAAATTGTTCTTAGAGATGATGAGTTCCGCTAAAGGCCTTGCCAGTACTGCGGGCTTTGAAAGTGTTTGTGAAGCTATGTATTTAGGTAAGCCTGTTTTAATGGTTCCGGTGCAAGGCCATTACGAGCAGTTTTGTAATTCACGTGATGCATATAAAGCTGGTGCAGGTGTTTTTGCCGATACCTTTGATCTGAGTCAACTTGTAAATATTAGTGCTAAATTTGGCAACGGTAACAAGTTTTATAAAGATTGGGTATTAAATGCAAAAAACAGAATATACAGCGAAATTAGCAACGCCTAATATGTCACGCAAATTATTATTTATCGTAAACCCAAATGCGGGCAAAAAAATATCAGAAAAGCTGATCGATACCATTCGAAAAGAATTTCCAAAGAATATCTATTACCAAATTGTAGTTTGGAAAGACAAAGATCATTTTCAGGAGGTTTTGGATATACTGCACTCACGTGAATACACCGATGCCATAGCTGTTGGTGGAGATGGCACCGTGAATCAAGTGGCTAAAAGTATTGTTGGAACAAACATTTCATTAGGTATTGTGCCTGCAGGTTCTGGTAATGGCTTGGCACGTACGCTTGGCTTATCTATGAAGGTTGAAGAAGTGATCAAGCAAATTGCCACTGGTAAAACAACTAAGATAGATTACGGAACTGTGAATGATATCCCTTTCTTTTGCACCAGCGGTGTTGGGTTTGATGCGCACATTGGTAATTTATTCGCCACATCTACAAAAAGAGGCTTGCAAAGTTATGTGAAAATTACAACTCGCGAATTACTTAAATACCGCTCTAAAGAATATACCTTACATTTTAATAACCAATCGATCACCCGAAAAGCGTATTTAATTACAGTGGCTAATGCCGGGCAATATGGTAATGATTTTTATATTGCTCCTCAAGCAAAACTCAATGATGGCAAATTTCATATTGTGATACTTAAACCATTTAACATCATTAGCGTATTTGGTATATTAGTAAAAGTTTTAAAAGGCAAAGCAAACGAATCAAAAAATATTGAAACTTATACTTCCGATAAATTAGTTATTGAGCGCAAATGGAAAGACACCATTCATTACGATGGTGAGCCTGATTTTAAAGATGAAAAATTGGAATACATTTGTCACCCTCAAAAACTGAACGTGATCATAGGTGATAACATTAAAGCTGTTTAATATAGCTTAAGAACAATTCCATCGCCTTTCTTTTATTATCGTCTAATTTATAATCGATGCGTTGAGTCAAGTATTCAATAGCTTTTTCTTTGGAAATAGTTAAATTCTGATGCGATTCGTTGATGGCTGCAAAACAAAAATCAACACCGTATTTTAAAACCGCATTAAACTCTTTAATAAATTTTTCGTCCAGTTTTTCAGTGCTCACCCATGCCGCAAACACAAATGGCAGCCCGGTAAATTTGTACCATTCTTCCGCCAGATCGTATTCATATTTGTAATTACCATTTAAATCAAATGTTCTATCGCCAATAACAACCGAAGCATTGGTGCCTTTAGTTTGTTTTTCGAAACCCGGAACGGCATCAATAAATTGAGGGGATATCTTCCAAAAGAATTTGCTTAACACTTTAGTAAGCGTTATAGATGATTTAGACTGATAATCGAGGGTGATACTTTTTACCTCCTCCAAAGGCACATCACTGTACAACATCACACTATCAACCTTTTTAAAAGCGCCAATGCAATAATCCGTTTCAACAAAATAATGCTGCAATTCAACCAATAAAGCAACCGGCACCAATGCTAAACTTACCTGGCCGAACTTTAATTTCTGAGCGCAAATACTGGGAATATCCTCCTGAAGATCGATCTGTTTGAGCAACTCACTTTTTTTAAGTGCCCATTTAAAAGGCAAGGTGTTCGTGTAATTAACGATGGATATTTTTAGTGGTTGTTTGTTCAAAACGCTTGTAAAAATAAGAAGAATGAATTAGTAAATAAACTTTTATTTTGAATGTGAATTTGCCAAATGTTTTTAAAGGTAATAAAATAACGATTTTCCTCATTATCATACATTGCTGAAGGGTTTTGATACATATGTTTATAATTTGAACCATGTTGCTTTGTTATAATATTCATTTGCCTAAATGAATATAGATCCTATCATCACTTTATTAGGTTAATTTTCCGTGAATTACCGCACAAGCTTTAATAATCTTCTCTTAATGTTTTGATTTAGATTAGCTGGCATTAGTGTTTTAAGTTTGAAAGCCAAATTTAAAGCACAATCATGTCTTTTAATTATTTTAGTTTCCGCAGCTTATTGCTACTTTTTTGTGTTTTCACATTACAATTAAATTCACAATCTATTTCTGTAAGCAGAGGGCCATATTTAAATCAAGCTACCCCCAATTCTGTGATCATTAAATGGCGAACAAGTCAGTCTACAACCTCGCAAGTATGGTTTGGAACCAATTTAAACAGTTTAACTTCCTTTTCGTTTAATATAGCCAATAATACAAACCACGAGATAAAAATAAGTGGTCTGCAACCTGCCACCAAATACTATTACATGGTTGGTAATACTACCGGCACATTTACACCGCTAAATCCGCTGCAATATTTTAAAACTAGTCCTATTACAGGCACTAAAGGCAAATACAATTTTTGGGTAATTGGTGATGCGGGCACCGCAAGTATCAATCAAATAAATGCAAAAAACGCATTTGTAAATTACACCGACTCTTCGCATATTGATGGATGGTTGTGGCTTGGTGATAATGCTTATGATGGCGGTTTTGACAGTGAATATCAGGATAATGTTTTTGCTCAAAATATTTATGCAAATGAATTGAAGCGTGTTGTAACCTGGCCGGCGCTAGGAAATCATGATTACAATAATTCTATTCCATTTTCGCCATCACCAGCTTATTTTGACATTTTTAGTTTACCTACCAATGGTGAGGCAGGCGGTATTGCTTCAGGCACAGAAAAATATTATTCGTACAATTATGGCAACATCCATTTTATCGTGCTTGATTCTTATGGAACGGGCAGGGGTTCGAGCGATCCGATGGCGAATTGGCTGCAAAGCGACTTGAACAATAATACACTTCCTTGGGTTATTGCATACTGGCACCATCCTCCATATACCAAAGGAAGTCACAATTCAGATAATTCAAACTTCCTCGACGGTGAACTTGTTGATATGCGTCAGAATATTTTACCGATCCTTGAAAATGGCGGGGTTGATCTGGTATTAAATGGTCATAGTCATTGTTATGAACGTTCTTTTCTGATCGATTCTCACTACGGTTCATCCAATCAGCTTAACACCTCCATGATCAAAGATAATGGAAGTGGTAGCTATCCAACTACCTGCCCGTATCAAAAACAAACGATCATTAATAAAGCACATAAAGGCACGGTTTATGCTGTTGTTGGCTGTTCGGGTAAAACCAGCGGAACATCAAGCGGATGGCCGCATCCGGTTATGTATAGTTATACTAACAGCATGTATGGCTCTATGCTTTTACAAATTGAAAATAACCGCTTAGATGCAAAATTCATTACTTCTGTTAATCAGGTTTATGATTCGTTTACCATTATTAAAAATGCAGGAAAAAAACAATCCATTCAAATTTGTCAGGGAAGCAGTGTTACGTTAACTCCATCTCGACCAGGTTCAATGAATTGGTTGCCGCAAAACATAACAGCAGATTCTGTTTCTGTTTCTCCACCATTTACAACTGTATATTATGCGGTTGATCTTGCTAATTGCATTAAAGATACGTTTCAAATAAATGTTGTTCCTAACAATGTTCCGCCATGTAATATCACCGGTATTAATAAGTTCACTCAAAATGATTTCGCTTATGTATATCCCTCTGTTTTTAATGGGGTAAAAGAAGAAATAGAAATAAACGTTTTTAGCGAAAAAAAACTTAACGATGTGACTTTATATGATCTCATTGGTAAGCATTACGCAATTAAAATGCAGGCAATTGAATCAAACGTATATAAAATAAGTTACTCAGGAAAACTTGCGCCCGGGGTTTACTTTATTAAACTAAATGCAGGAACTCACGAACATATTCAAAAATTAATTATCCAATAATAACATGAAAAAACGTTTCTTTATCAGCCTCTTGGCCTTATCGTTAAGCCATTTACTTAATGCTCAGTGTACCGTTAATAACGTAAGCGGCGACCTCATTCTCTCGTCAAACATTATTATGACAGGTACTTACAACGTGAGTGGAAAATTTGTTGTTCCTAATGGAATTAATGTTGTCGTACAATCCTACACATCTAACACCTGCGGAAAATTAGTTATCAATGCCAATAAAATTTATGTGTATGGAAATATATTAGCTGATAACTCGGGATATCCGGGCGGAGTTGGTGGTGCAGGCGGTTCAAGTGTTACCAGCACTACTGGCGATGTAGCTTCACTTGCAGGCTGTAATAATAAAGATAACTCCGGAAATGTTTCGGTTGAAGGTGGAAAAGGTGGTTCAGCAGGAAACGGACCTGGCGGAGGAAATGGCGGCGGAAATGGTTCTAATGGTAGTGGTCCGAAACAACAGTGCCAATCAAACAACGATGAGTGTGGTATGATCGGTTCAGGTGGTGGTGCAGGTGCGGGTGCAGGTGGATCTTATGGTGGAAAAGGTGGCAATGGCGCTAATGGCGGCAATGGTACTAACTCACATACAGTAACAGGTGTAAATGTTTCTCCTGCTTTTGCAGTTGTTCCAGGTAATGGTGGTTTAGGTGGTGTATCTACATCAACTTTAGGTACAATAACCGGATTAGATATTGACTTGGGTTCAGGCGGTGGTGGCTCAGGCGGTGGTGGCCGTTCGCTTGTTGCCGGATTGCAAGGTAATAAAGGTGGAGATGGTGGCGGAATGATCATTTTATCTGCTGTTGATTCGTTGGTTGTTACCGGAAGCATTAGTGCAAACGGTTCAGCCGGTCAAAATGGTGGTAAGGGCGGCGATGGCGGCGTATCACCTAAATGCTGTTCAGATGGTTGTGATGATTGTGGCGAAGGAACATTGTCATGTGGTTCTGGTGGTGGTTCAGGTGCCGGTGGTGGTGCTGGTGGTGGTATTTTACTTGAAAGCCAAAATAAAGCGGTTATTACCGGAACACTTCAAACAAAAGGCGGAAACGGTGGTAATGGCGGACTTAAAGGTAATGGAACTAGTTGCAATTATAGTGCTACCTTTTGTGGTACACAAAATATTATAAGTGGAAACGGATTTGATGGTAACCAAGGCGGCGGCGGCGGCGGCGGAAGAATAAAAATTTCGGTGCCTTTGTGTTCAGGTAATACCATTACGCCTACATACAGTTTAAATGGAGGAAATGGCGCTAACACCGGAGCAAATGGATCTTACCATGTAATTTGCGGTACTGTTAGTTTATTTGAACAATATGTTTACCACGAACTAAGTGTTTGGCCTAATCCTGCAAAAGATAATATTGAAATTAAATTCAAATATATTGGCGATAAAGAAGTGGTTGGACAAGTTTCAATTATGGACATTAACGGAAAAACTGTAATTGAAAACAACTTCAACAGTACAGCAAATCAACCGATCAATATTAGCGAACTACCAAATGGTGTTTACTTTTTGAAATTTATTAATAAGGAGTGGTCGCTTACTCAAAAATTTATCAAACAATAAGATGAACAAAATCATAATTTTAATAGCATTTATTTTTTCAGGGTTTTTATTAGGCGCTCAAACGCCTCATACAGTTTCCTTACAATCCTGTCTTAAACCGTTTTATCATGGTGTTGCTTCAGGCGATCCAATGAGTGATCGTGTGATCATCTGGACCAGAGTAACACCCGACTCAACGCAAATAAATCAAACCATTATGGTTGATTGGAAAATTGCAACAGATACAGGAATGGTAAATGTGGTAAATCAAGGATTTGCTCTTACTGATTCATCTGCCGATTTTACTGTGAAAGTTGATGTTACAGGTTTAAGCCCAAATAAATTTTATTATTATGAATTTAAAGCAAACGGAAAGTACTCTCCAAGAGGACGAACAAAAACTACACCCGTTGGAGCTACTGACAGTTTAAGATTTGCAATGGTATCTTGCGCCAATTTTGAAGCAGG
>JBIKKW010000151.1:0-6285 GCA_044360115.1 Bacteroidia bacterium | reverse complement strand
AAGTATAAGTAGTAAGTATAAGAATATAGAAGGACGAGTGACGAATTACGAACACAGAACCCGAAACCACAAACATCAAACCCGAAACTACAAAACCCAAACCCGAAACTTCAAACCTTAAACATTCACTTAATTGCTGTATCTTTGCCTTTTTGAGGGCATTATAAAGCGGCAAGCATGAAGGTGAAATATTGGATAGTGTTTTTGGTTGGGATGATGAGTGCAAATTTGTTTGCGCAAAAGAACACAACGCCTACCGATTCCATACAAGCCGATAGTTTGGTGAAATTTGCAAAAGTGTTTTTGGGCACTAAATATTGCTATAGCAATTGTACACCTAACAAAGGTTTTGATTGTTCGGGCTTTGTATATTTTGTGTTTAATAATTTCAATCAAAAAGTACCCCGCTCATCTATCGAGTACAAAGGCATTAAACCTGCCATACCACTAGATTCGGCAAAGGCCGGCGATATCATTGTATTTACAGGAACCAACTCGCGCAACCGAAATCCGGGTCATGTTGGCATTGTAATTTCCAATGATTATGGGGTGCCCACTTTTATACATAGTTCCTCGGGTAAAAAGCGTGGTGTGATCATCAGCGATTTTAATGAATCGCCTTACTATAAAAAGCGCTTCATTAAAGTGGTGCGCTTAGTAAAAGTGTACAAATAAAAAAGCTCCCTTGGGGGGGAGCTGTATCTTAATTTACTTTTTCAATTACTTTGTAAGAAAATTCCATGAAGCTGAGAAGGTCTTCACCCACATCCTTCAGGTCGTAATCATTCTCGTCGTACAACCAATCTACATGCACAGTTTTTCCGGTGGAGTGAATATTTCCTATTTCTTTAAGCATATCAAACACCATACGTTGCGATGAGGTGTTGATGTAGTTCAGATCAAATAAAACTTTTGTTTCTGCAGCAGGCGCTGTGGCGTAATCTCTTATCCATTTAATAAGCGGCATATAAAATTCATGCGCGTTATCTAAAAACGAATTACCTCTCAGTTCAAGCAAACCGGTAACAGCGTCAAAACTCACCATTGGTGAATGACTGGTTTCTTTTATTTGAAGTTTATTGAGACTCATTAAAGCAAAGATATAATAAATTTCAGAAAAAAAAAGCGGCGTTTATCTATGAATACTTGCCATTGAGCAAAAATTTGAACTGCCTGAGTGGAGTAAAAATTCTAGGTATATATTCAAAATAACCCAACAATTTAGCATAAACAAACTGTAGGCCGGTGGTGATGGACTGAATTTGAAACGATTTAACTTATTACTTTACAGTAAGATACATTTTTTAAACACGGAGACACGGGGAGTTAGCCACGAAGACACTAAGTCCGATAGCTATCGGACACGAAGTTTTTTTAAACACGGAGACACGGAGGGAGAAGTTGGAAGTACATTAGCCACTAAGGCACGAAGGAAGTATAAGGAGTAAGTATAAGAAGTAAGCACGAAGCAGGATAAGATCAATGAAGTGAAAAATATTTTAATTACCGAGAAGAATTTCCCCCTTTGGAGGGGGTGCCCACAGGGCGGGGGAGGATAGGAAGTTAGAAGTGCGAATGAAATGAAAGTATAAGGAGTAAGTATAAGAACTTAGAAGTACGAGTGACGAAGTACGAAGTGGCAGAGGTGTCATCCTGAGCGGAGTCGAAGGATACACCGCGTGAAAATAGCCTTCATGTCGCACTTCGACTCCTCCCGATAGCTTTCGGGACAGTGTGACATGTAGAAGTTGGAAGTACGATTACATAACCCGAAACCACAAACCCGAAACTATAAACATTTAAACACGGAGACAAGGAGGAGTAAGTTGGAAGGACGAAGGTGGAGTGAAGAATGTAGAATTACGAAGTACAAATAAAATTACAATCGGATGTATTCTTCAAAGCTAATGCCTTTGTGAAATTCACTTGAATAAATGTAGCGCTTGATCACATGGGCCCATTCGCGGTGCGATCTGGAAGTATCAAGTATAGCAGGATCAAATGGTTTGCCGTAATGGATCTTAACCGTGTTGCCTTTTTGCTTAAACATTTCATCAGGTAAAAAAAGCATTTCGATATTGGCTTTGATACCCACATTTTTTCGGAAGTTGGCAAAGTTGTAAAAGAATTTGGAGTTCTCGCCTTCAATAAAGGTTGGCACGATCATGCGTTTGTGATCAATAGCTTGCGTTACAAAACTTTTTTTCCAGTCGAGGTCAATTATTTTACCATCAATTTTACGTGATACCAATCCCGCCGGAAAAAACAATACCGCGTCATCCGAACGTAATACATCTTCCATGGTGCGTAACGATCTGGCAGATGTACTTCCCAGTTTATTGATGCCCACAAACACATCGCCGTAATTTTTTAAACTGAGCAACACATCGTTCACAAAAAAGCGAACATCCGAACGTAACTCACCAACCGATTTAATTAAGGCCATGCCATCTAATCCACCTAAGGGATGATTGGCTGCAACAATAATACCGCCTGAAGTTGGCACATGATGTGGATTGACGGATTGAATATTGGCGCCTAATTTTTCTAAGCCCTGCGCATTGAAATCCAAACCATACACATCTTTTAATTCATGCATGATCACATTGATCTCTTCTTCATGCAATTTGCGTTTAAGCCAATTGATCATAACAGAAGGCAGCCATTTGTTCAAGGCAGGTGCTTTCTCTTTAAGTACTTTATCTATGTCAATAAACTTTTTGTGCGACACGTGGTTCCGTTCTGATTGCTTATTTTTTTGAAAGCGTTAATTCTAAATTCTTAATGCGATCGTTCAACTTCACTAAGCTTCTGAACAATACATAAGCGCGCTTGTATTCGCCAATGGCAAACGCAGGTGAACCCTGAACAATTTCATTTTCTTTATCAATGGTTGATCCCACACCCGATTGTCCGGCTATCTTCACACCATCTGCCACTTTTATATGTCCAACTACACCGGCTTGTCCGCCTATCATCACATTCTTTCCAATTTTGGTGGAACCTGCAATAAAGGCACCACCGGCCATCACCGTGTTTTCACCCACTTCCACATTATGCGCAATTTGAATGAGGTTATCTAACTTCACGCCCTTGCGAATAATGGTAGATCCCATCGTAGCCCTGTCAATGGAGGTATTAGAGCCTATCTCCACATGATCTTCAATGATCACGTTTCCAATTTGAGGTACTTTTTTATAATTGTTCTCAGAGTTTGGCGCAAAACCAAAACCATCGCTTCCAACAACACTGCTGGCATGTATGGTCACATCATTTCCTAAGATACATTCGTGGTAAATTTTTACACCCGAATAAAACAAACAGTTATCGCCAATTACCGTGTTATCGCCAATGTAGCAGTGCGGATAAATTTTTACATTGTTGCCAATTTTTACATTTTCGCCAATGTATGCAAATGCGCCCACGTAACAATCGTTCCCCAGTTTTGCACTTGGCGAAATATATGAGGGTTGCTCAATACCTTTTTTGTTGTGCTTAAACTCCTGATAGATCTCCAGTAATTTTGCAAAGCTGCCATAAGCATCTTCCACACGAATAAGTGTACAGGTTGCTTTTAGCGGTTTATCTAATACGAGTGAATTGTTAACGATCACAATAGAGGCATCGGTCTCATAAATGTAAGGTGTATAAAGCGCGTTCGATAAAAAACACAAACTTCCTTTTTTTCCTTCCTCAATTTTTGCTAAGGTTGAAACAGTTATGTTCTCATCACCTTCTACCTTGCCGCCTAAAAGACCGGCAATTTGTTTTGCGCTAAATTCCATTGTAAAAACTTAATCAGTAAAAATACAGTTAAAATAGCTTTATGCAAAAACAACACGTACTATTTATTCAACAGAATTTTAATAGCCTCTTGTAATTGCTGATCTTCACCTTTCATCATAGGAATATACTCGTTGTTAACCTTTACATCCGGCTCCAGCTGGTTGTTCTCGTAGTATTGTCCCTCTAGGTTCTTTACACCCACTTGCGGAATACCAAACACCAAACTTGGATCTTGTAAATTTTCCCACCACACAGCAGTACCGGTTCCCGGAACTGGCATACCCACCAGTTTACCAATACCTAAGGTTTTGTAAACCACCGGGAACATATGCGCATCGGAATAATTGCCTTCGCCCATTAATACAACTGATGGTTTTATCCATTTGTTTGCGGGCTCAACACCAATTTTTTGTTCTTTTGGTACAAACTCAATGTATTTTTTACCCGATAAAAAGGTTGCCAGGTCATCATGCAACCAACCACCGCCATTAAAGCGCGTATCAACGATCAATGCTTTTTTATTCACGTATTTACCCATCACCTGATCAAAAAACTCACGGTAACTCTCATCATCCATACCACGTACATGCATGTATCCTAATTGTCCGTTTGACAATTTATCGGTCATGTCTTGCATACGTTTGATCCAACGTAAATACAAGAGGTTAAAAAACTGACCATTTGAAATTGGCTTAATGGTTTCTTCCCAACGTTTTTTTGTGGTTTCGTCGTATAACGATAATAAAGTTGGTTTACCGGCTAAGCGGTTCAATAGTTTGTAGTGATTGGTTTGCGGTGTAATTTCTTCACCATTTATTTTTTCGATGATGCAGCCTGCTTTTATTTGTGAGCCATCGTATACTAACGGACCTTTTGCAACTACTTCTGATATTTTTAATCCGTTACCGGTATAGCTTTCATCAAAAAAGGCACCCAGGTTGGCTGTTTCATCGCCGCGTTTGCCATTACCACGATAGCCGCAACCGGTATGTGACGCATTTAATTCGCCCAATAGTTCGCTGAGCATTTCGGCAAAGTCGCGGTTATTATTAATAGAAGGTAAGAATTTTTTATAATTCTCTTTGTAATAATTCCAATCGGTTTTTTGCAGATCGCTCACATAGAATTTTTTCACAACTTGGCGCCAAGCATGCTCAAACATATACTCGCGTTCAGCAGCCAGGTTCATCATCATTTCGGCATTAAAGCCAATTTCTTTTTTCTCCGATTTATCAATGTTGATCTTAGTAAGCTTGCCGTTATTGATAAAGAAAATATTTTTTGCATCCTTATCAAACATCATTTCGCCAACGCTACCGGCATCCAGTTTCATGAATAATTTGGTCTCATTATCCTTGAACTTTGTTTGCCATAGATCATAACCGCCTTCAAAACGCGTTAAGTAAAATAACTTTTCACCATCGGGCGTAATTAAAGCATCTGCAAGCATAGATGAATGAATGGTTAAACGCACCTTGCGATCTTCCAATCCATCCATTTCAATTTTAATTGGTTTTATTCCGCTTTTTTTAGCTGTATCCGCTTTTGCTTTGTCTTTATCTTTTTCCTTGTCTTTATCCTTGTCCTTATCTTTTTCTTTGTACAGATCGTACTCTTCTTTTTTCATTTTAAAAACATCATAGGCCGCTTTGGTGAAAAACAAACCATACACATCATTTTGATTACCGTGGCTGGCAATGTTCTTCATACCATGTCGGCTCGATTGCCAGATCATCATTTTACCATTCATGGCCCATTTGGCGCCGCCGTTATCAAAACCACTTTGTGTAAGATCAATGATCGGTTCTTTTCCTTGGGCATCGGCTAAACCAACTTCCTGGCGCCAATTGCCATCTTGTAAAAAATGCACCAATAAATATTTTCCGTCGGGCGACCAATCAAACGATTGATCACCATCGGAGTAAGAATAATTTTTTTCGGCAGGTAAAATGGTTCTGATCTTTTTTGTTTTAAGATCGATCACTTTCACTGCAGTTCGATCTTCTATAAAAGCCACTTCATTTCCATCGGGCGAATACTTTGGTTGAAACGCTTCAGTAGTGCCCACAACAACAGCTTCTTCCTTTAAGATGGTTGAATTAAAAAAGTAACTTTCTTCTTTTCGAACCAATTCGGTTTTATAAATACCCCAAATGTTATTGCGTTCAGAAGCATAAATAAGGCTTTTACCATCCGGACTAAAACTCACCGAACGTTCTTGTTGAGGTGTGTTGGTTATACGTTTGGTGGTACCGCCTTCAATAGAAGTAACAAAAACTTCACCGCGCACAATAAAGGCCACTTCTTTACCATTGCTTGAAACGCTCATTTCGGTAGCGCCGTTGGTAAAGTTCTCTATCTTATCATTTGAATAACGCTCATCGGTAGTAATGCTGATGTTCACTTTTTTTGCTTCACCACTGATGCTTTGAGTAAAAATATCGCCATTAAAGCCATAACACATCACATCACCTTTTGAGATGGATAAAAAGCGAACGG
>JBIKKW010000150.1:0-6352 GCA_044360115.1 Bacteroidia bacterium | reverse complement strand
CTTTTAGCTATAACTTTTTTGTTTGCTTTTACTATTACCTCGCGATTTGCAACTGAAAACGCTTTTTTATTTGCCGGATCATTTTTTAAATGCCCACTAATATATAATGTTGTTGTAAATAAGAGTATATGAAAAAGTATGATTATAAATTTTATCATAGTTTAACTGAAGATACAAATGTTTTTTAGTGAGGGCAAATCAATGTTAAAACGCGTGTATGCTCACCTTGAATTACCTGAACGATGACTAATGCCCCACTTTTGGTTTATGACCTGTGTTTAAGGCTGTTGGTTTATTTGCTTAACTGCTTATACGTTATTTTTATGTCGTCTATTTCAGTTTCTTTTTTGAACGTTATAGCTTTTAAGTTGAAATATATAATTAATTCGTTGACCCCATTCCATTCTGCATTCAGGTCCGCATTTCCGTTCTCGCCATACTCCTTGTCGCTAATGATCAATACATTTCCACTTTCGTTTTCGAGTTTGTCCGAAAAGTTAATAATTGAAAGTTGCGAAGAGAAACCAGTCGTTGCACCACAATCACGAATGAAAATAACCGCTTTAAGTTTTTTGTCTGGAGAATTTATTTCCTTTGAAATATTATTACCACACATGTCTACGAATGGGCTTGTGCAACTGTTAACTGTCGCGCCAAATAATAAAACAATAAATAAGTTTTTAATTTTCCGCATTTCTGACCCGTCTTGTAATTGAATATAACTTGCGTATACTCGTAATCTCTTGCAAAATATCAGCACTAATTTAAATTAATTTCATTTAAAACTAATTCTCAAATAACAATATTTGCGAATTAATCTATTTTAATCCCCACTAACAAAACATCGTCAACCTGTTCTAAATTTCCTTTCCATTGGTTAAATAAATTCAATAGAATTTCTTTTTGTGAACTAAGTGGCAAATTCTTTTTTTGATTTAGGACCTCGCACAATTGTTTGTATTTGAATTTTTTTCCTTTTGGTCCGCCAAACTGGTCGGCAAAGCCATCGGTAAAGGCAAACAGCACATCGTCTTTTTGTAATTGCAAAGTATGCAGTGTAAAGTTTTGTTCGTTCTTTAACGATTTTCCAACCGGTATTTTATCGGCAGCAATTTCAATGATCTCGTTGTTGCGGATGATCAATAGGGGGTTGTTAGCGCAAGTAACTTCTAATGTGTTCGTTTTAAAATCAAAGGCCATTAGCGTGCAATCCATTCCATCGTTGCCGCCATCGCTAACACCTTCTATAGCCAAACTTTCAATTAAGCGTTTACGAACATGGGCTAATACCTCGTTTGTTTTTTCAATACCTCTTTCATTAATGGCCTCGTTTAAAAATGAAATGTTGAGTAAGCTCATAAATGCGCCCGGTACCCCGTGCCCCGTTGAATCGGCCACAATAAAATAAAATTTATTGTGCGCGGGTGTTGCCCAATAAAAATCACCACTTACAATATCTTTCGGATTAAACAGCACAAAGTGTTCCGGCAAGTGTTTTGTGAGCAAACCTGTGCTTGCCAATAAAGCTTTTTGAATGCGTTGCGCATAGTTAATAGAATCGAGGATCTCTCTGTTTTTTTCTTCTACTTCTAAAAAGGCATGTTTTAGTTTTTGTTCGGCATCATGTCTTAGCATCACCTCTTTACTAAAAGAGCGGTTCCAAAACAACATTGTAATAATAAAACCAATACTGCCGGTGTATAGCATATAGGTTGAGCCCGGCCAATGCATGATCTTAAATAGCACCGACAAAATAATGAGTGCAATGAACAGCATATCAGCGAAACTAAATACAATTTGTTTCCATGTGAAAAGATGTTTGCGGGCATCAAATCGTTTTTTAATAATAAGAGGTAGTGCAGAAAAAGAGAAGAATAGAATGGATAAAATAAATTCGATGGAAGCACCCGCGTAAGAGTACATTTTACTGTAAATGGCAAAGGAGAGTACCAAAGCACAGCTAATAGAAAGAATAAGGATGACCCGATTCATTTTTTTAGGCGTGCTCGAAAAATAGATCATGGGAATACTGATGCTTATTAGAAATAAGCCAGCCAACGTTAGAAAAACAGCAAGTACAGACTGAAATTCGGCATAGAATTTAAATAATGTAATTTCTAAAAAAATGAAGAGTATAATTAATAAAAAGCCGGTTATTAAAAGACCTTTCCCTATTTTTTTCATATTAGTAATCAATAATTTACGCTCAAATATAGAAATTTTTTATGAATAATACACCAATGCATAAGAAAACTATGTATCTTTGTCTTAAGTAAAACATTATATAGCTATGAACTACTCATCCGAATTAATAAAAGGCACTTTAAAAACCATCATTTTAAAACTCTTAAAAGAGAACAAGCGCATGTATGGTTACGAGATCACACAAAAGGTAAAGGAGCTTACCAATAATAAGATCCAATTAACCGAAGGTGCTTTATACCCATCGTTACACGCCTTAGAGGCCGAAGGTATTTTAACCACCGAAACCGAATTTATTGGTAAGCGCGTTCGCAAATATTATTTGTTAAGCGAAGAAGGTAAAAAACGCACGGATGAAAAAGTGAATGAGTTTGCCGATTTTATGAATACCATGAAAGTATTGTTGAATATTGAAACGCGATCAATATAAAACATGTACCAACTCAAAGATCAACATATTGATTACATTCTTAACGACATTAGTGCACGTGGCGTTACGATAGAGGACCTGCAGTATAACCTCTTGGATCATGTATGTTGTATCATTGAGAATAACCTCGAAGAGAACGGAGACTTTGAGGCCTTCTATAAAAAAACAGTTCAGTCTTTTTTTAAGAAAGAACTGAAAGAGATAGAAGACGAGACCATCTCCCTAATTATTTTTAAAAACTATTACGTTATGAAAAAAGCAATGATCGTTAGTGGCACCATTTCTGCAGCATTCTTAAGTATGGGCCTTATTTTTAAATTCATGCACTGGCCGGGTGCTTCATTTGGTATTTTACTTGGCATTGGTTTGTTAAGTCTTGTTTTTTTACCGCTTATGTTCATTTTAAAAATGAAAGAGAAACAACAGGTAAAAGACAAACTCACCATTGGTATTGGTGCATTGGCTGGCATACTCATTAGCTTGGGTATTTTATTTAAAGTGATGCATTGGCCGTTTGCCAACATCATGATGAATTCATCCATGGTTATTTTGTTGTTTTTGTTTTTACCATTTTATTTTTTTACGGGCATTCGCAATCCCGAAACCAAAGTAAACACAACGGTTTCAACCATCCTCTTCATTTCTGCGGCAGGCTTGTTGCTTACATTAATGCGTTCGCCTCGAGCTTCGTTATTAATTGATACGCAACTCATCAAGGCGTATTTACAAGATGAGAAGTTATTGCAAGCCGAAAAAGTGGCGGTAAATGAGGCAAGTGATTCAACACAAAAAGAACTGGCTGCCAAAGGCAATGAGATCTTAACCTTTTGTGAAGCATTTAAGAAACGCTTTATTGAATTAGAGACCGAGAACAGCAGTAAAGATCTGAAAGCCGATTTTGAAAGCAATAATATTGTGATGCATGAGCACACCATACAAGCCGGTTTTAAAAATGAGTTTTATTTGGAGCAATCAAACAAACTCGAAAAACTAGTGGCAGATTACAACACACTTGTAAAAACAAATTCGCAATTACCAATTGAGTTTGAATTAACGCAAGCAAGCAAAGAAGCAAACTCCTTAAGTTGTTTTATCATGTTAGGGCAATTGAATCAAATTGAGCGCACCGTGTTACACAATCAGCGCGCGTTAATAGCCTGCAAATAAGAACAGGTATAAGGCAAATTGTAAAAGTATCAATCCATCCACAAGCACCGAAAAATAAAATCGGTGTTTGTGCTCGGTGGAATAATACATCAACACCATACCTAACACACCGGTAACAAAGTTAGCAATGAGTTGTGGCGTGTTTTGCGCCAGTACCATATAAACAAGTAGTAACAATAAGCCGGTATTTTTTGCAAAGCCCAAACCAAAACTTACTGCTAATGTTTTTACCTGATGTTGTTTGTCGCTGCGAATATCTCTTATATCAAAGGGAATGCATATGGCCGCCATAAAACAAAATTGTGAAAGTAGATACGCGTATTCTTTATATTGAAAATGTTTGAAGCCGCTAAATACAGTGCCATCATAAAATATAGGAATAAGAATAGAAGTAACTACCCACACCATTGAAATAAAAAAGATCTTAAAGAAAGGCATGCGACGAAGCGTGAAAGGTGGTAAAAAATAGAATACGCTGAAAATCGCTGCCGGTATGTAACACAATAAGCCCATCTTAAAGGCCTGGTAATTTACTTTAAAGATGAGGTAATACAAACTAGCCAAAACAAACATTAAAGTGAATAGTAAACGTTTGTTGTTTTGATACCAAGCTAAACGCGGATTAGCATTACTTTTTGTGCTTTGGTAAATGCGCTGTAAATTATATAAACTAAAAGTAGATAGAAAATTAGTGGCAGCAAAAAATGCCGCGGCATTGGCCGAGTAATTAAATGTAATGGCTGTTTGAATGGTAAATAAAAAAGAAGCAGCTGCTATCAGTAAATTTGAATACGTTATAAAATCAAGGAACTGACCAGGTATTTTTTTTAATCGCTGCAATGCTTAATTCAATCGTTGTCTGATCACTTCAAATAATATAATGCCGGTTGCTACCGATACATTCAATGATGCAATTTCGCCACTCATTGGTATCTTCACTTGTACATCGCTGCGTTTTACATACTCACCGCTAATGCCATTCTCTTCACTACCCATAATTATAGCGGTAGCTTTTTTTAAGTCGGCATCATACATCAATGTTTCTGTTTTTTCGTGGCAGGCAACAATTTGTATGTTGTATTCTTTTAAATAATCAATGGTGTTCTTTAAATTATCTTCGCGGCACACTTTAATTCGGTGTAAAGCGCCGGCACTGGTCTTTATGGCATCGGCATTTATTTGCGCGGCACCACGTGAAGGAATGATGATAAAATCAACACCTGCACATTCTGCACTACGCGCAATAGCACCAAAATTTCGAACATCGGTCACGCGATCAATGATCAGGATCAAAGGTGTTTTCCCTTTTTCAAAAACATCTTGCAACAGGTCTTCCGTATTGTAATACGTTACTTCCGTTAAAAACGCGATCACGCCCTGATGATTCTTATCGGTCATGCGCTTTATTTTTTCGGGAGGCACAAATTGGTACGGAATATCCTTACCTCTTAAGGCCGTGCGTAATTGATTGAATAGTTCGTTAGATAAGCCTTTTTGTAAAAGTATCTTATCAATATTCTTATCAGCATTGATGGCTTCAATAACTGCGCGAATTCCAAAGATCAAATTATCTTCCATCAGATGAGGTTGAATTGTTTTAAGTGATGTATGGCGTGTTTATGTAAAAGCTGTAACCACTCTTCATAATTTAAGTCGCCAAAAAAGGGATTGGTAACGGTTTGTTCGGGCTTATGCTCGTAAAAGTCTAAAAATTCTTTGATCTCCAACTCTAATTCTGCAATGGCCTCTTGTATATTCTTATTTCTTAATGGTGCAGCGTCATCACTCATTAAAGCATTTTTGGTTCCCGGTCTAAATTCTTTATCGCTCAAAGCAAAGCTTTTCATTTTTGCAACCATTTCGGGTGGTGTATGCAAGGCATGTACTATTCGCATCGATGAAACCGCAATGCTTTCGCTCATGTGTTCGATCATACCCTGTGGTGATAATACGCCCCAGTTTCCTTTTTCATCTCCTTTTAATTTTTTGAGGAGCGGTACGTACTCGTTCTTAAAAAATAATTCTTTACTCTTACTCATGTTTCAAAATTAGGCTTTATTGTTCAATTCAAAAACTTTATCCGCACATCGTTCACCATCCATGGCTGCGCTTACAATTCCTCCCGCATAACCGGCACCTTCGCCACACGGAAATAAATTTTTTAATTGCGGATGGGCCAGTGTTTCAGTATCGCGTGGAATACGCACCGGCGTTGAGGTTCGCGATTCAACACCAACTATCAAAGCTTCATTGGTTAAGTAGCCGCGCATTTTTTTACCAAATTCTTTAAAGCCCAGCTGTAAACTTTTTCCGATCAAATTTCCTAATACCACTTGCATATCCACCGACTTTAAACCCGGTTGGTAAGAGCAATCCGGTAAGGAGGAACTTAATTTTCCGTTCACAAAATCCTGCAAACGTTGAGCAGGTGCGGTTTGTGTTTTACCACCCGCTACCCAGGCATTTTTTTCCAATTCTTTTTGAAAGGCCAATCCGCTTAACTCACCGTGTTTTGCAAAGGGTTTAAAATCGTTCATGGTTAAGCCCACCACA
>JBIKKW010000149.1:0-6376 GCA_044360115.1 Bacteroidia bacterium | reverse complement strand
AACCCACCCAGGTATTCATTCCTAATATAACTTTTAAAGTATTTATTATAAACTGAAGAGGTTTTTTCTGAAACAACATCACCAAAGGGAACAATACAAACAACAAACCTGCAGATGCCAGATCGAACAGACGTTTCTTTCTTTTGTTCTCCGGTTTTGCAATATTGTTCAGGTCGATCACATATAATTCACCGGCTGTATCAATACTGTTACTTCCAATAATAGAGAGGCTTTCGGGAGGTGCGATCTTAAACTCAATATCTTTTGCAACCAACGACAGCATTTTATTGATGATGTTTTGAGAAGAAATATTCTTCGCGCAAAATATCACTTCATTGATCTGGTGCACTTCAATTACCTCATCAATTTGATCGAAATTACCTATATAACTTGGGTTCTTTACACCGTTAGATTCGTTACTTACAAAACCAATAAATTGCGATTGAACGGAGGTTTGTTTAAGTAGATCATTCACGCGTTTGAACTCCTCTTCATCGCCTATAATAGCAATACGTTTTTGCTCTTCACTGGCGTTCAATTTAAATTGCTTGATGCCCATGAAATGGTAGGTAATTCGTAAGAATAAATACACCAAAATACTGGATGCCGTTCCTAACAAGATCAAGGCTCTTGAAAAACGATAATATTCTGGCAATAACGAATAAACGATCAAAATAAATGCCGAGCCCGTAAGTACACCACGAATGATGCGTTTTAATTTCAAAGGCTGATCATAACCGCCACTCAAGTATGAGAAGAACATCCAAATAAAGGTGTAAACCGGAAATGCGAAATTGATGATGTTATCGGAATAAAAGTTAGGATATAATTTAAAATTTTGCTCGTACACATTTTTTACCAGATACAAACTCAATAAAATCAAAACAAAATCAATTGCGGGAAAGAACAATTGTTTGATCATTCGACTAACAATGGCTGCAAAGGCTCTCAAATAAATAGCTAAATAAATAAGGAAAATAAACGTTCCTGCTCCTTTATTATTAAAATGCTTACGAGCAAAAATGGCCATGGCCTTATAAAAAACCACAACATAATTCACACTACTCTTTTTAGTGCTTTCTCCTTTATAATGGATGATGCTTGATTCAGCAAAATAGTAGTTCTTGTAACCGCCTTGTGTGATGCGATAACTCAGATCAACATCCTCCCCATACATAAAAAATGTTTCATCCAACAAACCTACTTTATCTAAAGCTTCTTTGCCCATAAGCATAAAAGCGCCGCTCAAAATATCTACTTCGTGATTTTTATTTTTGTCTAAGTAAGTGAGGTGATACTGACCAAAGCGTTTGGAGTTGGGTAATAATTTTGCCAAACCAAATATCTTGTAAAAAGCAACGGCCGGTGTTGGCAAACCACGTTTACTTTCGGGTAAAAAATTTCCTTTGCCATCAACCATTTTAATACCTAAGCCGCCGGCATCAGGATGTTGATCCATAAAAGCCAAAGTTTTTTCAAAGGTATCTTCCTGAACAATGGTATCGGGATTTAACAATAAGATGTATTTACCCGTAGCAACTTTTATGGCTTGATTGTTTGCTACTGAAAAACCGGTATTGGTATGGTTCTCAATTAACTTAACCTGTGGGAATTTTTGTTTTACAAGCGCTACCGAACCATCAACTGAGTTATTATCAACCACAAACACCTCGGCATCAAGCTTTTTTAGGGCATTGTATACCGAGTGCAAACACTGTTCTAAAAAGTGTTTTACATTATAATTAACTATGATTACCGATAGCTGCAAGGCATACAAAAAACGGAAAAACAGACAAATAATTATAATTGTATAAATAATTTATTTTTTTACCTTTGCCAACGCAAATTGGTCCCGTACCTGCATGCAATTATGCAGAAAATTATGGGCTAATTAGCTTAATGGTCCCGTAGCTCAGCTGGATAGAGCACAAGTTTTCTAAACTTGCGGTCCCTGGTTCGAGCCCAGGCGGGATCACTGGTGCCAAACCAATAAACCCTCACAGTTCAAAAGCAATTTTGATCGGGCTGAGGGTTTTTACTTTTATATTGGTCAAAAGAATTTTGATTGGTCCCGATGCCCTGATCGGGATTTATTCATTGCACTCATTCTGTTTCATTTTACTCACATAATGCGGCATTCATGAAGCTGAGGGTTTTTACTTTTATAGACTTTCATGAAGCTGACAGTTTTTAGCTGGCTTATTTTCAACCTTTTGCTGTGATTTAACAATTATTTGAAATACACTTCATTTATTTATCGTAATTTTACGATTAATATGGGATACTCAAAAACAGAAGAATTTACAATTAAGGATAATAAAATAGCAGCTTATGCCAAGGCTTTAGCTCATCCGGCGCGTGTTGCCATCCTGCAGATATTGATCAAACAACAAAGTTGCATGTGCGGAGATATTGTAGAAGTGCTTCCATTATCTCAATCTACCGTTTCTCAACATTTAAAAGAATTAAAAGAGGCCGGTTTGATAAAAGGAGATATAGAAGGCGCTAAAGTTTGCTATTGCATTGATGACAAAGAATGGCAAAACGCCAAGACCTATTTAAATGGTTTATTTGAAAGTTTTTCTAACGCTTCTAAAAAATGCTGCTGATAATAATCGCAATTTAACGATATAAAACAAAACCTATGAAACTATCTGAATTAAAAACAAAATTGGGTTCATTAAATGAACTTAATTTTACATTACCTAATGGCACAAAAGTTCCTGAACATTTTCATGTTACGGAAGTTGGTCAGGTTACCAAACATTTTATTGATTGCGGCGGTACGGTGCGTCATGAAAAAGTTGTGAATTTTCAATTATGGGAAGCCAATGATTTTGATCATCGATTGGCACCAAAAAAATTAAATGACATCATTGCCTTATCTGAACGTCAGCTTGGTTTAGAGGACGCAGAAATTGAAGTGGAATATCAAAGCGAAACCATTGGCAAATTTGGATTAGAATTCTCGAATGGTATTTTTCAATTAACTTCTAAACAAACAAACTGTTTGGCAAGTGATCATTGCGGTATTCCTCCTGAAAAATTAAAAGTTAAATTATCTGATCTGCAAAGCTCGGGATCGAGCTGCTGCACACCAGGTGGCAAATGTTGTTAAGATATGATGTTTGAACACGTTCGCTCTAATTTAAAAGAGCTCACCCTACATTTTGATTCTATTCCTGAAAAAAGGAAAGAGTTACTTCATAACATCGCGAATTATATTCGTTCTAAAAAAGAAAAGAATGAAGCCATTCAATTGATGTTTGTATGCACGCATAATTCACGAAGAAGTCATTTTGGTCAAATTGCAGCTGCTTTAGCTTCGAGTTATTATGGTATCAATCATGTAAAAACATTTTCCGGAGGTACAGAAGCGACGGCTTTTAATCCCAATGCCATTAAAGCGGTTGAACAATTTGGACTAACAGTAAAAAAAGTAAGTGAAGGTTTAAATCCACATTACGAAGTTTACTATAGCGAAAATGAAAAAACGATGTGCTTTTCGAAGGTGTATAACGATGCTGCAAATCCACAAGTTAATTTTGCAGCCATCATGACCTGCGGCGATGCTGAAGAAAATTGTCCGTTTATTCCGGGAGTTGAATTACGTATTGCTACAACATACGAAGATCCTAAAATATCGGATGGTACACCATTACAAGAACAAACATACCTGGAGCGCTTCAAACAAATTGCTACAGAAACACTCTATGTTTTTTCAAAAATTTAAATGGGTTGTAAATGCGTTTCAGGTATTTATTCATAGTCGTTTTTATCGTTTTATCGAATCACAATAAATCCCAAAATATAAACATTGGCGGTTTATTTCCAACGATAGATCACTCAGCTTCAATTAATGATAAAGTTGGTTACGGGATATATTATTTTGCTGCCTTTCCAATATTGAATATTAATAAGCCAGATTTTAAGAAAGATCCTTTCTTTCATCTCTTATATGCAGAACACGCCATCAATTTTAATCCATCTAAAAAAATAACTTTCACCGGGAGTTACGTCTATCAAAGGGCTAATGTTGTTTATGATAACTACAGTAATGAAAACAGGTTCTATGCTCAAGCTAAATTCAATCACCAAATAAAAAAACTTGATGTTTCTCATCGGTTTAGATTTGACGGCAGGTTTATCGAAAATAGATCCACTAAAAAAAGTCCATTTACACATCGTGCGCGTTACTTAATTGGAGCAACCTATTCCCTTAACAATACTTCATATATAACGGGGTATGAAGAATTGTTTTTTAATACTACTAAAAACTCATTTTTTATCTATGAAGAAAACTGGGCATATGCAGGTATTGGCAGATCTTTAAATAAAAACAATAAATTTGAAGTTGGTTTACTTTATGTCACTTGGGATATGGGAAAGAGAAACTGGTTCAATCAATACTATTTTCAAACAACATGGATCAACCATTTAAATTTTAAGTAAACTATTTTTAAATGAAAAACTATTTTGCCGAATTTTTAGGAACCTTTGCTTTGGTATTTTGCGGTACCGGAGCTATAGTGATAAACCAAGAAACAAATGGAATAATAACACACGCTGGTATTGCCATTACATTTGGATTAATAGTTGCTGCCATGATCTATTCATTGGGCGAAGTTTCAGGTGCGCACTTAAATCCTGCTGTTACCATTGCTTTTTGGGTTGCCAAACATTTTCCTGGCAAAGAAATTTTACCTTACATTTTTTCACAGGCTTTTGGTGCATTTTTGGCAAGTATTACAATTAAATTACTTTTCCCACTTAATCAAACATTAGGCGCAACTTTACCTTCAGGTTCTGTATTTCAATCGTTCGTCTTTGAACTGATATTAACCTTCATATTGATGCTTGTTATTTTACAAGTTGCAAAAGGTAGCAAAGAACAAGGCATGTTTGCCGGTATTGCAATTGGCTCGGTTGTATTACTCGAAGCCATGTTTGCCGGTCCAATTTGCGGCGCTTCCATGAATCCAATTCGATCAATAGCACCGGCAGTAGTTTCCGGACACCTTGAACACCTGTGGTTATATATTGCTGCGCCAATACTGGGAGCTATCCTTTCTGTTATTAGTTGGAAAATATTACGATCTTCTTAACTTCGTTCAAATTTAAATTATGGACAATAAAGTATTTATGGCCGAAGCCATTCGTTTATCCATTGAAAGTGTAACAAAGCATAATGGTGGTCCGTTTGGATGTGTGATCGTAAAAGATGGTAAGATCATAGCACGAGGATTTAACCAAGTAACTGCCAATAACGATCCAACAGCGCATGCTGAAGTTGTTGCCATTAGAGAGGCATGCAAAAATTTAAATTCGTTTCAATTAAGCGACTGTGAGATCTATACCAGTTGCGAACCTTGCCCTATGTGTTTGGGGGCTATTTATTGGGCACGACCAAAAAAAGTGTATTACGCCAACACGCATGAAGATGCGGCTGAAATAAATTTTGATGATGAATTTATTTATGAAGAATTAAAAATAGATATTAAGAACCGTAAATTGATATTTGAACCTTTAATGCGAGAAGAAGCTTTGGAAGCCTTTAAGTTGTGGAAAGATAAACTGGACAAAATATCCTATTAAATAAAAAAGCGGTGTAAAATTCAAACCGCTTTTTTTATTGAATTGTTTTTAGTCTTTATCCTTTTCTCCACCTGCTTCAACATCCTTTTTTATGAAGCCGCCTTTTGAATCAAATATCAGATCAAACTCTTCTTTTCCCTTTTCTACTTCTGCTTCATAGGATATGTTGCCTTTACTATCGGTGATCTTTACAGCTTCCTCTACTTTATATCCTGCATAGTTTTTAGTGATATACTCTGTTGCCGCAGCAGGTAATTCTTTCACTGCTATTTCTACTTCTGTTTCTAAAATTGATCCGGTAGCGTCTATCACAACCGATGTTTCAACTTTATTATGTTTGAATTCAGCCTCAAAATTGGCGCCTTCTTTTTCCCATTCACTCACTTTTGCATTTGGGTATTGTTTTTTAAATCCATCTTTAACTGCAGCAGGCACTTCAGCTTCTTTTATTTTTTGCGCATATGCCGAACCCAATCCGAGGCTCAAGGCAAAAACTAAAATCAATCTTTTCATATATTTAAATATACTTATTTCTTTCAAATTATTTTTCTATGAGCCATTACTTGTGGTGCTTTTTTCAGGCATACGCTCACGATCAACAACCGGCAAGCGTTTCATGGCAATTACCTCGATACTTATAAAATCATATTCCTCAACAACTTTACCTTTTAATGCATAACATCCCGGCCCTGTGAACGGATAGGTTTTAGCCGAGGGTGGAAAATGAACGGTATCAAGCCAATCGCCATCCTTATCAATAAAGGTACCGAAATACATTTTT
>JBIKKW010000047.1:0-21865 GCA_044360115.1 Bacteroidia bacterium | reverse complement strand
ACCTATTAATTCACCTAATGAATACTTTGAAACTTCACAAAATCTATCGTTTGCAAACAAAATGTTTCCTTTTAAATCAGAAACAGAGAGTATTGTGGATTTGTTTAAAATTTGAAATTGTGTATCGTATTCGCAATTCGAATCCCAATTGTAATTACTTACTTCTGCTCCTTTGAAGTTAAAAGAACTTATGAGTTTTTCAATTCGCTTATACAAATTAGCGAAAAACAGCGGGTATTTATAATCTAAATATATCATAATTCTTTTTTTAATTATTGTTTACTTTAAACATTACTGAATAAGTTAAATGAAAACCGGCACATCTTATAGCGGTTAATACAGCAAAATCCTTAACTAAATTTTTAAACTTACGCTTACGTTCAATTTTTTTTGAGCAATCTTTGTTGATCATGTAAACTAACGTTGCTCCATCCAATGACCTTTTGCTGGTTCGTAATAAATGATAAGCGTCTGTTGTAAAAACCAAAGATGTAGTACTGCCATAAAATTTAGGACCATTTTTAGGGTCACCATTAAGATATTTGTTTTTCCAACTTAATTCCGGATTCCAAAACTGATCATTAGCATTCTTATACCTTGTTTTAAATCCATTGTGATAATGATAATTGATACTTTCAATTGTTCCATCCATCATGCCAGAAACAAATGAAGTGGAACCGCATATTAAATATTTCTTCCAATTTTTTTGAGCTTGTGATTCAAACGTTATCAATACAAGTAATAAAATAAATATGTTAGTCAATTTTTTCATGGTAAAACTATTTCTATATCAAAGTTCTTATATAATGAATTAAATTAAAAACCTACATCATAACTCTTCTAACAGATGTAAGAATTCGTATAGTATTGAAAACAATTTGTTTCATATTCAAGCAAAAAAAAGAGAGATTAAAACCCCTCTTTTTTCTTGTTAAAACTCTAATACCTAATCATTATTTGCCACGTGATCATTTAGTTTCGATTCGTCAAACAATAAATCCCCATGAAATGCAGTATATCTTTCATTGGCTTCAAAAAAACCAGTTGCCGAATTAAAGTTTACATGACCTATTGGAAAATCAACTATTTCTTTATTCATAAACCGAAGATCTTCATTGCTAAATAACTCAGTTTCAAAATAAAACTTTTTATATTTTATTTTTTCGTCACCAATATAGGTGTCAAAACTTACCATTAATGGTATCATATTCTCCGAAGTAACCTTAATGGTATACCAATCATTACATTTTAGTTTAAATTCGTATTGCTTATTAAATTTAATTTGAACAGAATCTACCAATTGGTTTCCTTTGTAAAGTAGTATTTTACATTTCGATAATGAATTTACTTTTTTACTTGAACTTACCACAAGTCCGTTAATTACTAAAGCTGTAGAATCCTTTATTGGAGTAGCTTTTGTTGCATTTGTTGTTAATAGTAACAAACTCAATACAATTGTTTTCAAAAATTTAAATGTTGTTTCCATAATAATGTGTTTTTATGGAACAAAGTTCGTTTATGTTTTACTACTAATATTACTAATAAGTAATCTTGGTTTACATATGTAAGAAAAAGTATTTTTTAGCACGAAACAAAAAAGTTGAATTAAGCCCAAAAATTAATTCAATAAAATGAAAAAAGTTAGCTGAAAGCTTACTTGAAGTTTACCCTTTTATCCAAATTCAGATAAAAACCAAAATCACAATTGAATCGTTTGAAATCAAGATCAAATTGTGGTTCGGTACGAAGGGTTAAGGTAATGTTTTTTGCTAAGGTAAATTTTGAAGTGAATCGGAGCATCAAATAATTTCTATAGCTTTTATAAGTTCCGCCATAAGTCACAGAATTTGATAGACTTGAATATAGATCTCCGCCAAACTCACTCGTATAATCACTTCCATACCAATAGGTCATCATGATATCGGTGCCATAAACATTCACGCCAATATTAGCCATTAAACCATCGCCAAACTTTTTATAGATCAAAGAATCACGGGAGTTATTTAAATTGGCTACATACCGCATATCAATGTACATATTATCAAAATGCTTCTTTCCAATAATGTATTTATAGTAAAGTCCGGCACTTCCATTAATATTGGTATAAACGCCTTCTGTATCCGGACCGCCCAAAGTTCCACCACGCGCTATTTGTCCACCATTATGCCTGCCTGTTCCTTGTATCGGAATCTTTAACTCAAACCTGTCTGACTTCAGTTTATAAACGTTTGTGCTTACCCCTACTACCAGTCTTTCATAATCATCCACTAATCTGTAAAGCACATTTTGCCAATCGATCCAAAGTTCTGCATCAAATTTCTTTTTATTTAATATATATTGCACGCCATTTTCCATTCGGTTGGTCATAAATCGCTCAAATGCATAAATGGGTTCAACAAGTCCATGATTTAAACTGCCGTCCAGGTTTCCAAATATCATTTTAAAATCGTTCTTATGGTAACGGATGGAAAACGTTGGTAACACTTCATTAAAATCTTTGTATCCAAAATCTTTACGTAAATAAACCCCGCCTTCAACACAAACATTTTTTGAAACCTGGTATCCTAATTGTGGATTGAATTGAAAACCAAATATGGTATATCCATCCATCATTGGTCCGAAATTTTCAATATCCTTTTGATATCCTAAACCCTGAAGTTTAAAATAAGGCATTTCCTCGTCAAGCGTATCAATATATTGATTTTGATAAAGAGAGGTGTTATCTACTTGCGAAAAAACACGAATAGAAAGAAAAAAGAAAAGTATAATAAATAGTTGTTTCAAGCCTTCACTAAATTTGAGTAAATGTATGAAATTTATTGAAAAACTTTAGTTCTGGGTCTCCGGCTTTACCGCTTCATAAAAGGCGCGATGTATTTTTCCTCTTATTCCTAATTTGGTTAGTTTATTTTCTTCTGCATCCGGAAAAACGCGGTTACTTAAAAACACAACTACCAATTTATTCTTTGGATCGGCCCAGGCAAAGGTGCCCGTAAAACCGGTATGACCAAAACTTTCGGGACTACATTCACTAATAACCGGACTATCTTTTTTAAGATCGGGCTCAGGTTTTTCAAAACAAATTCCACGACGGTTATCAGGGCAAAAACGACAAGATGTATAAGCTTTCACCACGTTACTATCTAGAATTTGCTTGCCTTTATATTGTCCTAAATTCATATAAAAATTCATGAGTTTAGCCACATCCATAGCATTTCCAAATAAACCGGCATGGCCTGCAACACCGCCCATTAAAGCCGCGCCTTGATCGTGCACAAAACCTTGAATGATCTGCTTTCTGAATTTAGAATCGTTTTCGGTAGGTGCTATGTTTTGCAGAGGATATTTGCGAAGAGGCTTATAGGTCAAATTGATCCCCAGATCAGTATACAAACCAGATAAATAATCATCCATCGGTTTTTTAGTAATATCCTCAACGATCAATTTCGAATAATAATATCCCAGATCGCTGTACAAATACTTACCCGGTTTTTCTAATTTACTTTCGGTGATACGCTTGTAAATACTATCGGTAAAACCATCCACCACAAAAACTTTGCGGGCCACCATAGTTTGAAAATGATCAGTACGCTTTGTTGAAATATATTCCGGTTTATAATGACCTTTCTTATCAATGGTCTTTAAAAAGAAAGGGATCCAAGCTTGCAAACCGGCCTGATGAGTAAGAACATCATCCATCACCATATCTGCCTTATTGGTTCCTTCTAATGATGGCAAATATTCAACCAAGCGTTTACTTCGATCAAATTTACCTTCACTTTCTAATTTCATTAAAGCAAAAGCACTTCCGGTGATCTTAGTGATACTGGCCAAGTCATAAATGGTAGCATCATCTATTTTCTTTGACTCTTTAGCGTAAGTTTGAGTACCAAAACATTTATTGTAGATCACTTCACCATTTAACATGGCTACAATTTGGCAACCCGGATAAGCTTTCTCATTTATGCCGTATAGGGCGATGCTGTCTACCTTCGCGAACTTTTTTTTTTGATACTCGATGGTGTTTGATTTTGCTTCAACCGGAATTGGCATAATGTTTAAGCCTGTACCATATGGATAATAAGTTGTAGTAACCGGTAAACTGCCATCTGTATAATAATAGCCCAATATAGCTTCAGCGCTGGCTTTAATTATTCCCGGTAAATACTCATAACCTAATAAAATGGCCTTGTAATTTTTTGTTGATCGTAATTTATTGATCAAATAAGGATTTGAGAATAAAGTTAAAATGGTTGGCTTCATGTTTGAAATGGAATCGATCAATCGCAAGGTTTGCTCACCTACTCCAAAATTATTTGGTGCTCTTAAAGTAGATCTATTTACCTGAATTGAAACAATATCAAAATCCTTTATGCTTTCAAACACTTGCTTTACATCTTCGGGTTTGGCATCATGCTTTAATCCAAAATGCTGAACATAGGCAGAAGTTTTTAAAATATCGAACATGGCATTCTTTTCTTCATCACCAAACGATACCTCTGCGATCTTTAAAGTGTCCGTATTTCTTAATGGTAAAAAGTTATTATCGTTCTTAAGAACAGTAATGGCGGCTCTGCCTAATCGTTCATTTAACTCAACACTTTCTTTGGTATTTAATTCTTTATGAATGTTTCTTGTTACAATTTCAGGCTTCACATTTAAACCACACCAATATTTTGCCTGCAATATTTTTTTGCAACGAGCGTCTATCTCATTCTGTGTAATTTCGCCTTTCGCAATGGCTGCTTCTATTACTTCTATTGCTTTTGGAACATTTTCACTAAATAACAATACATCATTGCCTGCCAACAAAGCCTTCAGGTCAACTACGCCGGGTTCAAAATACTTGGATGCGCCTTTCATATTCAAGGCATCTGTAAATATCAAACCTTTAAACCCTAATTTGTTTTTTAATAGATCATTTACAATTTTGGGCGATAAGGTTGAAGCCAGATTTTTTGTTGAATCTAACACCGGTATATTCATGTGTGCCACCATTACACTGGCCAATCCTCTATCAAACAAAAACTGGAAAGGATAAAGCTCCAATGAATCTAATCGCTCTTTTGAATGCGTAATAACAGGTAATCCTTTATGCGAATCAACATCTGTATCGCCATGCCCCGGAAAATGTTTTCCGTTGGCCATCACATGTTCGTACTGCATACCTAACATATACATGGCACCTTTTTCGGCAACCTTATATTTATTCTCACCAAAACTGCGCATGCCAATTACAGGGTTAGCACTATTGTTATTGATATCCACATCCGGCGCAAAATTCACATGCAATCCAATTCTTTTACATTCTTTTGCGATCTGACGGCCCATGTAAAAGATCAAACTATCATTTTTAATGGCGCCTAATGTCATTTGTTTTGGATATTGCGGTGTACTATCTAATCGCATAGATAATCCCCACTCGCCATCAATACTATATAACAATGGCGTTTTAGCTTTGCTTTGGTAGTAATTGGCCAATTTAGACTGACGAACCGGTCCGCCTTGCATCCATATCAAGCCACCAATATTATATTTCTCAACCAGTTCATGTATTTCGCGAACATGTTTCATGTCTTTATTACTAAAGGCGGCCACCATAAATAATTGTGCCAATCGCTCGCGAGGTGTTAACGATTTAAAAACCGAATCAACCCACTTGTTTTGAATTTTTATAAAATCAGGATCTTGCTTTTCTTTAAAAGCAAAAATTAAAATGGAAAATAGAACTAAAAATATACTGAATTTGAACTTGTTCATTCTATAAAATTAGCGGTTAACACAAGGCTATTTTCAATCACCATGCCAATGTTTTAAACACATAATTTTTAATTGTTAAAGTTTGTGTATATTTGACGCGTTATTGGTTCTTTTCTTTTAAATAAAAAGGAAGATTAAAAGGGAATAGCGTGCACACTTTCAGCAAACAAATGAAAGTAATTCGCTAACAGTACCCGCTGCTGTGATTCTCTATGATACTGAACCTGATCATTCTTAAGCCACTGTTTATTAACGGGAAGGCGATCAGGTAGAGATAAGTCAGAAGACCTGCCATAACACTAATTTTGATGCTTTCGGGAAATGAAGCGATCAAAGTAAATGAGATTTAGCTTGTATAAAAACATTAAATATTGGTTCATCCAATCGTTGGTATTTGATATTAAACGGTTGTGTCTTTTGTTATTGCTTGTTTTAACAAGTGTTTCATTAGCTTATTCACAACAAAGTGATACGGTTAATTTGAAAGAAGTAAATGTTATTGCAAGGCGCATAACAAATTCGGCCATTGGTAAAAAAATAGAGCAAATTGATACCCTAAGTATGATGTTGTATAAGAACCAAAACATCTCCGAATTACTTCAGTTTCAAACGCCCATTTTTATTAAAAATTATGGCACCGGCGGATTAAGCACTACCGCGTTTAGAGGTGGAAATGCCGCGCAAACAGCTGTGTTATGGAATGGTTTAAACATTCAAAACACCATGCTCGGACAAATTGATCTTAGTTCGATACCAACAGCACTCTTTAACGATATTGATATTGAATATGGCGGATCATGCGCTAATTGGGGATCAGGGGCTATGGGCGGATCTATTCATTTAAATAATGATCACACCTACAACAATGGTTTATACACCAAATTGAACTTCTTAACCAACACCATAGGTGGTAATTCCATCTCAACAGATATTGGATACAGTGACCGAAAGATGAGTTTTAAACTTAAAGCATATTCTATTGAAAGTAAAAATGCTTATCGCTTTCATATAGCCGACTCAAATAAAACCATTACACAAATAAATGCCGGTTACAGATCGGTAAGTGTATTGCCTGAATTAAAATTCTACCTTAGCCCTTTTCAAAACTTAACGGTTGCTGCCTGGTTCAATAACGGTACACGCAACTTGCCAAATTTCTTTAATAACGATCAGTTTGCAACGCAGTACGATCGAAGTGATCGATTGAACGTTAGTTGGAACTTCGAAAAAAAGCGAATTGCAAGTAATATTAAATTAGCTTATTTAACCGACGAATTGAACTATACCGATAGTTTGGCAAGCATTTTTTCAAACAGTAAAATGAAGAATGTGATCGTGGAAAATGACAATTACATTAATTGGATCAATGATCAGATATTGAATATTGCTGCGAATGTAACTACAAATGAAGCCATTACTAATAATTACAACGGAATTAAAAACCTCACACGCGCCTCGGTTACTTTTGGCAATAAGGGTTTTTACCTTGATCATAAACTGGAAGTGAGAACAGCGCTACGTGCAGAGCAAGTGAGTACCGGCCAACAACCCATTACATTTAATTTTGCCTTGAACTATAAATTAAATGATCATATTGAAATGAAGTTAAACTCCGGTAAGGTTTACCGCTTGCCTACCTTGAATGATCTCTACTGGTATCCGGGCGGCAATCCATCACTTAAGCCGGAAGAGGGTTTTACAACCGATGGTAATTTAATTTTTCATACAACTCTAAAACATTGGGATCTCAACATATCAGGAAGTGTTTTCAATAAACGAATCTCCAATTGGATCCTTTGGCTTCCCGGTGGAAACGGCAATCCAACACCATCTAATGTTCAGGAAGTATGGAGTCGCGGTACAGAATCAAATTGGCAACTTACTTACAAAAGATCAAATTGGTTGATTCAAGTAAAATGCATTACATCATATGTGCTCTCTACCGTCACTAAAAGCGATCTTGAAAATTCAAATACCTTAAACAAGCAATTGATCTACACACCCCGATATGTGATCAATAATGTGGCAACTATCGGTTATAAAAAACTGATCCTTTCATACCAACATAATTATACTGGCTATCGCTTCACAACCAGCGATAATACCCAATGGATAGATCCATACCACTATTCTACCCTACGATTAAATTATCTGTTTGATCTTGCATCCATGCAATTTGGAACCTTTGCTAATTTGAACAATGTTTTTAATGCTTCATTTGAGGTCATTGAAAACCGACCAATGCCTTTAAGATTTTTAGAGGTTGGGGTACAGATCAACTATAAGAAAAAACAAAATCAAAAAAACATATGAAAAGAACAATTACATTTTTAACAGCACTATTCATCACATCAATCTCTCAATCTCAAACATATACAGAGACCTTTGAGAGTTTTACATTAAGCACCAATTCAGCTTATACGAACACCAACAGTGTGCCCTTTCAAGGAACATCCTCTATTTTTGAATACAAATGGGATGCAGGCTTTGGCTTTTGGAGTGGTGGATTTTCATACACAAACAAATACGATTCGGCCACAGCCGGTTTTGGTAATCTGTATGGTGTAAAACCATTAAAAGGGTATAACAGTTCAAACACTTATGTCATTGGACAAGACAGAGGCGTGATCAAATTAAAATCACCATACAAGGGTGTAGAAGGAATGTATCTTACAAACTCAACTTATGCCTATAAATCAATGAAACTGGGCGATTCATTTGCCAAGAAATTTGGTGGTACCAGCGGAAATGATCCCGATTTTTTCAAGATCACCATTAAGGGATATTCAGGTGGCGTTTTAAAAACGGATAGCGTTGAGTTTTATTTAGCTGATTTCAGAAGCTCAAACAATGCTTTGGATTATATTGTTGATTCATGGCAATGGGTTAACACCATGAGTTTGGGTCAAGTTGATAGCATTCGCTTTTTTATGTACTCAAGTGATGTAGGTAGTTTCGGGATCAACACGCCATTATTCTTTGGTTTAGATAATTTCACTACTTCGCCATCCTTTGTTGGATTAACTGAATTGAATGGTGCTCAAAACGCAAGCATCTATCCTAATCCGGCAAACGACAAGCTATTTATTCAATTGAACACCAATGAATCAAGCACCATTCAATTATTTGATTCAAAAGGAAAGCTTGTGTTAGAACAAGTATATGAAGGATCTAGTACACCAATTGATCTATCAAACCTTACTTCTGGCATTTACATCGTAAAGATCAATACCTCAAATGGTATGATCACTAAAAAGCTCATCAAGAATTAATAGCCAATATCAAGCAATAAAGACCTTGTTTTTCAAGGTCTTTATTATTTTTAACATTTTATTTGTTGCAACAACAATTGTTATAACTATATTTGTATCATGAAATTTGAAAATGCCATCAAGCAAAGTAAGTTTGAAAGCTCGCAACAAAAGGCTATGTTGAATATTATGTATACAGCAAACTGGTTAAGAGACGAGCAGGCAGAACTTTTCAAATCTTATGACCTTTTACCGCAACATTATAATGTTTTACGCATAATAAAAGGCAAACATCCTCTCCCCGTTTCACCTTCTGATATTAAAGAAGTGATGATCGATAAAGGAAATGATGTAACACGACTGGTAGATAAGTTGGTGAAGTTGAAATTGGTTGATCGAAATCTTTGTCCTGAAAATCGAAGAAAAATTGATATCAATTTAACGAAACAAGGATTAAAATTAATTGATGAGATCTCAAAACAGCTGTTACCTAAATTAAAACATATTAAAAACCGACTCTCTGAAAAGGACGCTGATATCCTATCCGATCTTCTGGATAAATTAAGAGATTAATTTTTTACCCCAACATTTGTTGCAACAATAATTGTACTAACATTAATAATATAAAAAACAAAAAACATGAACACACAAAACACAAAAACCAGCTTTGGCGCCATTATGAAGTATACCGGCTTTGCCATCATTAGCTCAATTATCATTAATACCATCTTATTTTATGTTGGTAAGGCTGCGGGTGCATTCCCGGAAACTGTTTTACTTCCAAATCAAAACACACCGCTTACAATCGTTCCGGTAATTTTCAGTTCTACTGTACCTTCTCTTGTTGCCGGTTTAGTAATGGGCTTGATCAATCGTTTCGCTAAAAATCCTAAAAAGATATTTATGATCATATCAGTGATCTTATTAGTATTTTCATTTGTGAACCCATTTATGATCCCAAATGTGACTTTAGCAATGGCTGTGACATTAAACCTCATGCACGTTGTAGTTGCAGGCAACTTAATGTACTTTTATAACAAAAACTTAAAATAATGGATCGTCAAATTAAACAGATCATTCCAGGTCGAATGTATAATATGGGGGAACTTAAAGTGCGACAACCACTTCCTTCACCCGAATTAGATTATTTAGATCCGTTTGTATTGTTGCATCACGGACATATGTTCTTTGATCCAAATGCTACTCTGCCAAAATCAGGTGTTGGTCCGCACCCTCACAAAGGTTTTGCGCCCGTTACCTTTTTATTTAAAGGTGGCGTTCATCATCGCGATAGCAGAGGAAACAGCAAAGAAGTAAATGGAGGTGGAACTCAATGGATGCATGCCGGAATGGGTATTGTGCATAGTGAGCGACCAACGGATTTTGAACAGGAATTGATTCAAATGTGGATCAACTCACCTAAGAAAAACAAAAATGATCAACCGTATTATCATCCGCTCACAAAAGAAGAAACGCCCTTTTACATTTCTGATGATAAACGAACAACCATTAATGTGATCAGTGGAAATTTGATGAATATCAAAGGACCCATCCCTACTCTTTCCCCTATCAATTCGGCCACCATTCATACCGAAAAGGATGCACACGTTTCATTTGAAATTCCTGAAACACATAATGCCTTTTTGTATTTATTGGATGGATGTATCCTTATGAACGGAAAAGAAATTACAGGAAAGAACTTTATTGAGTTTGAAAGAAAGGGAACAAAAATTGAATTTACCGCTATTGATCCAACACGCGCCCTATTCATGAGCGGTGAGCCAATTGGTGAAAAGATAGTAACGCATGGTCCGTTTGTAATGAATAACGAAACCGAGATCATGGAAGCCTATCGCGATTACCGCATGGGGAAAATGGGTGTATTAATTGAAGAATAATATAATTTAAAAAGTATGAAAGAAGCAAAAACAACATATCCAGTCATCGATCTGATAAAGAACAGATGGAGTCCGCGTTCGTTCGCAGCAAAACCAATTTCAAACGAACAAATGAAAACTATTTTGGAAGCCGGAACGTGGGCTTTTAGCGCCAACAATTCGCAACCTTGGCATTTTATTTACGGGCATAATGGCACAGATGGATTTACAACCCTTTTAAATTGTTTGAATCCGGGTAATCAATTGTGGGCAAAAAATGCTGCTGTTTTAGTGGCTGTGTTGGCAAATAAAAAGTTTGATAATGGCAGTGAGAACAAAATAGCCAAACATGATGTAGGCGCAGCAAATGCAACCATGGCTATTCAGGCTATAAGTATTGGTATTTACAGCCATGTAATGGGTGGATATGATGCAGCAAAAGCAATTGAGCTTATAAAAATTGATGCCAATGAAAAAGAACCTGTTGTATTTATAGCATTTGGCTTTAAAGACGAAGCCGATAAATTGGAAGAACCTTTTAAAAGCAGAGAACTGACAGAAAGAACGCGAAAGCCATTCAATGAAATAAGCACCATGCTATAAACTGATCAAAGTCATTCCAAAAGAATGGCTTTTTTTTGTATCTTTAATTTTATCAAGATTCAAATCATGAAAAGAAGCGCCATTCTATTGATCATTATTTCATTTTTAACTAATGTCAATTTCGCCCAATCACCTTATGTAAAAATGCTGAAGGAAGATACAACTACCTGGCAGCATTTTGGAGTCTATTATGGAGTTAAGTCTGCGGTGATTTCGTCAACTATGGCTCCGGACGTTTATATGAACTCAATAGCTGCAATAGATACTATAACGATCAATAATAAATTATATAGAAAACTATATCATTTAAGTTCTCCAGCCACACTCAATTATACCAATAAAGTTTTAATGGGATATTTAAGAGAGGATACAATTCTTAAAAAAGTGTATTATAAAAACCATAGCGCACCAGAGATTATACTTTATGACTTTAGCTTAAGTGTTAATGATTCGATTTCAATCAACTTTCCGAGTTCTTCAAGTCTTACTGGATATTACCGAGTTGATTCTATTAAAACGAGAACCGAAGTTGGTGGACAAAGGAAACACTTTTATTTTAGAAAACATGTTAACAATAGTGACCCTACTCGGTATTATTTTGATATTATCGAAGGCATAGGTTCATCTTACCACCTATTATATCAATATACATTTTGGCTAAATACCTTCAGTGCTTTCAATTCTTCTCAAGCCTGTTATCATACATGGGATTTTGGAATTGCTTGTAAAAAAAATGACAAAAACAAAGAATTTCAAAGTTGTACCTACGCCAATTTTAATCAACAATGGTATTATGGAAATACAATTGGCGATCCCTGCAACTATTATTATACAACAGGCGGCCTTAAAAATAACGACCTTGAACAACTAATAAAAATTGGTCCGAGCCCGGCTGATGATCTGTTGCACATCAACATTGAAAGCAGCTTCCAACAAAAACAGATCATTATTTCTGACATGACCGGTAAGGTGATTTTTAATGCAAACTCCCCTTCAGTAAAGATCAACGCTAATTCAATCGACGTAAAAACAAGCGATCTGGCCAATGGCATTTACTTGCTTCAATTGAATTTGAATGATAAAAAGATCAGCAAACCGATCTTGATCCAACATTAGTTCTCTAAATCTATTTAACCGTAGAAATACGATTTTAATTTTCTTTTTTTGCAAAAACGAAAAAATAATTTGCATTAGTTCATTTTTATTTTCAATATTTGCGCTCGAATAAAATAAATTTTAAAAACAAAAAACACTAAGAGCACCAAATTAAAAAATGAAAACACTTAATTTCATTCTTTGCTCAACTGGAAACACCAGTAAATTCAGCTCCTTGAGCAAGAGTGTGTTTTTATCAACAGCTAACCTGTTGTTCGTTTTACCCGTACGCCCCACTTTTTGTATCCGACGTTGATTCAGAATTCCTTTCTGGTTTACTAATAGGCCCTGCTAGTCAGTAGGGTCAAAATTCATTTATTTTTTTAATCTCAAATTTTTATTTGACATGCAACATTTTATTGTGCAAGTTGCCACTGCGCAACATTTGCACTATGCAGATACTATCTGCAATGAAATGGAGTCGTCAGCCAAAGCCAGAGGAACCGGCATTGCTAAACGTACTCCTGATTATATTCAGCAAAAAATGCTGGAAGGTAAAGCGGTAATTGCTCTATCGAAAGATGGAGCCTGGGCCGGCTATTGTTACATCGAGACCTGGAGCCACGGCAACTACGTGGCCAATTCGGGATTGATCGTATCGCCTCATTTCAGAAAAAGCGGATTAGCTACAGATATCAAGAAAAAGATATTTGAACTATCTAAAACAAAATATCCGAATGCAAAAATATTTGGATTAACCACAGGCTTGGCTGTGATGAAGATCAATTCCGACCTGGGTTACGAACCGGTTACCTATTCAGAGTTAACGCAAGATGAAGCCTTTTGGAAAGGTTGTCAAAGTTGCGTGAATCACGAGATACTCAAAAGTAAGGATCGTAAGAATTGCTTATGCACCGCCATGCTTTACAATCCCGCGGATAAGCACAAGCCCCGATGGTTTGATTTTGCAAGTAAAAAGAAAATTATGGAACGCTTGCTTCGCATCAAACAAAATACTTTCATCAAATTAATTAAGAACAAAAAAGAAGAAACATTAAAATATTAAAACATGAACAACAATAACATCATATTAGCATTTAGCGGTGGATTAGACACCACCTATTGCGCCATTTACTTAAAGAACGAATTGAATTACAATGTTCACGCGGTAACCATTGATACGGGCGGTTTGAACGAAGAAGATAAGATCAAACTGGAGAAACATGCCGAAAGTTTAGGCGTTGCATCCTTTAAAATAATTGATGCCAAACAATCTTACTACAACAAAGTGATCAAATACCTGATCTTCGGCAACATTCTAAAGAATAACACCTACCCGCTTTCTGTAAGTGCCGAGCGGATCATACAAGCATTAGCCATTGCCGATTACACAAAACTAATGGGCGCTGAAGCAGTGGCACACGGCAGTACCGGCGCAGGAAATGATCAAGTTAGATTTGATATGGCCTTTCAGATATTGATCCCTGACGTGAAGATCATCACGCCAATCAGAGATCAAAAATTATCCAGACAACAAGAGATCGATTATTTAAGATCTCATGGTGTGAACATGAATTTCGAAAAGGCCGTATACAGCATTAATAAAGGTATCTGGGGAACATCTGTTGGAGGAAAAGAAACATTGACCTCTCACCTATCCCTTCCTGATAATGCATGGCCAACTTCTGTTTACAAGAATGGTAAAGAGAAAATAAAATTAACTTTTGAGAATGGCGAACTTAAAAAGATTAACGACCAAACATTTTCATCGAGCGTTGAGGCCATTGAAGAATTGAATAGCATTGCCGCTCCTTACGGTATTGGCAGAGATATTCATGTTGGCGATACCATCATTGGTATCAAAGGCAGAGTTGGATTTGAAGCTGCTGCATCCATCATTATCATTAAAGCACATCACGCACTCGAAAAACATGTGTTAACCAAATGGCAATTGTACTGGAAAGATCAGTTATCACTTTGGTATGGTAACTGGCTGCATGAAGGTCAGTATTTAGACCCCACTATGAGAGATATGGAAGCGTTTTTTGAGAACAATCAGAAAACTGTGAATGGCGATGTGTTTGTTACTCTTGTTCCTTACAGATTTATTATTGACGGTATACAATCGCCACACGACCTGATGAACGATTCATTTGGTTCATATGGAGAAATGAATAAATCGTTCACCGGCGATGATGTAAAAGGATTCACTAAAATTTTTGGGAATCAAACCGCCATTTATTATCAGGTGAACGAATTGCAAAACGATCTAATACTTAACAACAATGATTAAGGCCGGAATTATAGGCGCTGCGGGCTATACCGGGGGCGAAACCTTAAGATTGTTGATCAGTCATCCGGAAGTGGAATTGGTATTTGCGCAAAGTGAAAGTCAGGCCGGTAAAAAGATCTATCAGATCCATCCCGATCTTTATGGTTCAACCAAATTGGCATTTGAGAAAGATCATTCATTGGATGTGGATGTATTGTTTTTATGCAAGGGACACAACGAATCAAAAGCTTTTTTGGAAAAGAATGAAATTCCTTCACATATAAAGATCATTGATCTGAGTCAGGATTTCAGACATCAGAAAAATGCCAACTTTAAAAACAGAACATTTGTTTACGGCTTACCTGAATTACAAAAAGAGAAAATAAAAAACGCTGATTCAATAGCGAATCCTGGATGTTTTGCCACAGCTATACAATTGGCTCTTCTACCTTTGGCAAGCGAGCAATTGATCCAATCGAATATTCATGTTTCGGCCACAACTGGTTCAACAGGTGCCGGACAAGCATTTTCGAAGACAAATCATTTTTCGTGGAGAAGCAATAATCACAGTGGTTACAAACTACTCACACATCAACACGAAAAAGAAATACTGGCATCCATCCAATCCCTTCAGTTAAATACAACTCAATTGCAATTCATTCCGCAAAGGGGAGCATTTACAAGAGGGATCTATTCTGTAAGCTATTTAAAAAGTAGCTTATCGTTGAATGAAGCTGTTGATCTGTATCAAACCTTTTATAACGAACATCCTTTTACTCATGTGGTGCCATTTGAAGTGAATGTGAAACAAGTGGTTAATACCAATAACTGCTTTATCAGTTTACAAAAAGAAAAGGATGATCTGATCATTATCTCCGCAATTGATAATTTACTGAAAGGTGCAGCCGGACAAGCCGTTCAAAACATGAACCTAATATTTAACCTTGATGAAAGTGCAGGATTGAATTTAAAACCTAGCGCATTTTAGTTCTCGAAATGTCACCCTGAGCGGAGTCGAAGGGCGAACTGACAGTCAATTTATTTGTCATTTCGAGTAAAAAAATGCGCCTCTTATCATTTTTTGTATCGAGAAAACAAATTAAAAATAAAAAATTAAAACAATGAAAACATTTGACGTATATCCTTTAACAAATATAACCCCGGTAAAAGCACAAGGATCGTGGCTTTGGGATAATAAAAACGAAAAGTATCTTGATCTGTATGGTGGACACGCCGTAATATCCATCGGCCATTCTCATCCATACTATGTACAAAAGATAACTGATCAATTGAATAAGATCGCATTCTACTCCAATTCGGTTATCAATCCATTGCAGGAAGAATTGGCTCATAAGTTAGGCGAAATGAGCGGTTATGAGAACTATAGTTTATTCTTATGTAATTCAGGTGCAGAAGCCAATGAGAATGCCTTAAAACTGGCATCATTTAAAAATGGAAGAAAAAAAATAATTGCCTTTGATAAAAGTTTTCATGGAAGAACATCCCTGGCAGTAGCTGCAACCTACGACACGTCAATTCAAGCAGAAGTGAATAAAACCCACGAGATCGTATTTCTTCCATTGAATGATCATGAAGCTTTTTTAAATTCGATAGATGAAACCATCAGTGCTGTTATTGTAGAAGGCATTCAAGGTGTTGCCGGAATTCATACATCTACGAGTGAGTTCCTGAATTTGATAAGAAAAAAATGTGATGATACAGGCGCTGTAATGATATTGGATGAAGTTCAATCGGGTTATGGAAGATCAGGAAAATTCTTTGCACATCAATTTGCTTTGGTTAAACCCGATCTGATCACTACTGCAAAAGGTATGGGCAATGGCTTTCCGGTTGCCGGTGTTTTAATAAACGAAAACTTTAAAGCTAAATATGGTTTACTCGGAACAACCTTCGGAGGAAATCATTTAGCATGTGCTGCAGCTATTGCGGTGTTAGATGTTATTAAAAATGAGAACCTGATTGATCATGCTACGCACATCGGAAATAAATGGATCAATGATCTGAAACAAATTGAGGGCATAAAAGAAGTGAGAGGTCTGGGTTTAATGATAGGCATTGAATTTGATTTTCCAATTGCAGAATTAAAAACGGCACTGACCAACGAGCACTATATTTTAGTTGGTACTGCCTCCAATAAAAATGTGATCAGATTGCTGCCTGCTTTGAATGTGAGTCAAAATGAAATTGACCTCTTTAATTCAGCACTTGTTAACGTATTATCTAACCTTTTAAAAACTGCTTAGCCATGCAACATTTCACAACCGTATATGATGTAAAAGACCCCATTTTATTAGTGAATGAGGCCATCCAGTTAAAAACATCGCCCTATGCATTTGACCAACTTGGTAAGAACAAAACGCTTGGCTTGATATTTTTGAACCCTAGTTTAAGAACCAGATTAAGCACGCAAAAAGCAGCTAAAATGCTAGGCATGGAAGTAATGATGATGAATATTGATAAAGAAAGTTGGGCCATTGAATGGAATGATGATGTGATCATGAATGGATCAACTGTTGAACACATTAAAGATGCTGCTGCAGTTTTAGGTTCGTACTGCGATATCATTGGCATGAGATGCTTTCCATCATTAACCAACAAAACATTGGATTACAGTGAGAAGATATTGGTTCAATTAATGAGGTATTGCAATGTGCCGGTAATAAGTTTGGAATCTGCCACCTTACATCCTTTACAAAGTTTAGCGGATGCCATCACCATTAAAGAAAACTGGAAAAGTAATTCAAAACCAAAAGTGGTAATGACCTGGGCCCCTCATATTAAAGCTTTACCACAAGCCGTACCTAATTCATTTGCCGAGTGGATGACGAAACTAGAAGTTGACTTTACGATCACTCATCCCGAAGGATATGAACTGTGTGAAGATTTTACCAAAGGCGCCACTATTGAATTCGATCAACATAAAGCCTTACAAGATGCCGATTTTGTTTATGTAAAAAATTGGTCTAGCTACACAAATTACGGCGCTATGCCGGAAGTAAACGAGAACTGGATGATGGACCTTAACAAATATCAACTCACTAATAATGCCGGCATCATGCATTGTTTGCCGGTAAGAAGAGATGTAGAGTTAAGCAGTAAGTTAATTGACCATCCTAATAGTTTGATCCAAAAACAAGCTTCAAACAGAGTATTTGCAGCGCAGATAGTTCTAAAGAATTTATTGGAGAATATGTCTTCATCTACAACAAAACAAATGAACCAATTAAGTTTAGAAGAGGCATGAAAGAGTTAGTGATCATAAAAATTGGAGGCAACATTATTGATAACGAAAAGGCATTAAATAAATTCCTTTTGACTTATCATTCCATCAAATTGCCTAAAATTTTGATACATGGCGGCGGAAAACTCGCTACTCAATTATCCGAAAAACTGGGTATTGAAACCAAAATGGTAGATGGTAGAAGAATAACCGATGCAGAAACATTGAACATCACCACAATGGTTTACGCCGGTTTGATCAATAAGAATGTGGTAGCTAAATTAAATTCAAAAGGTACAAAATCTATTGGTCTATGTGGTGCAGATGCCTTCTTAATTCCTTCCACCAAAAGAAAAAAGGGCAAAATAGATTATGGCTTTGTTGGTGATGTAGTTAAGGAAAAGATCAACTCAAAACTTTTGGCCACATTGCTTCATAATGGTTACTCGCCTGTTATAGCGCCAATAACAGCTGATGCAAAAGGACAACTATTGAACACCAATGCAGATACAATTGCATCCTCATTGGCTACTGCCTTATCCAAATCCTATAAAGTAAAGTTGGTGTATTGTTTTGAAAAGCAAGGTGTAATGCACAATGAAAAGGTGATCTCAAACATCACAAAAAAAACATACATCACTTTAAAAGAACAACAAATTGTAAAAGATGGTATGATACCTAAACTCGATAATGCCTTTGACGCTATTGATAATGGTGTTAAAACGGTGGTAATAGGACATGCCGATAAATTAAAACAGATCATTCAATCCAATGCAGGAACAAGTATTACAAAATAAAACAAGCATCACACAGCTTAAAGAAGAAGCTATTCAATTATTGAAACAATTAATTGAAACCCCAAGCTTTAGTAAAGAGGAAGATAAAACCGCCATTGTGTTGGAAAATTATTTATTGGACAAAGGTATTCCAGTGAACAGACATTTAAATAATGTTTGGGCCATCAATAAGTATTTTGATCCTGCAAAACCAAGCATCTTGCTGAATTCGCATCATGATACCGTTAAGCCCAATAAAGGCTATACCAAAGATCCATTCAAAGCCATCGTTGAAAATGAAAAACTTTTTGGATTAGGCAGTAATGATGCCGGCGGTTGTTTAGTATCCTTAATAGCTGCGTTCATTCATTTTTATGAAGCAGAAAATTTAAAGTACAATATTGTTTTTGCAGCCAGTGCCGAAGAAGAAATTTCTGGAACAAATGGTATTGAAGCGCTTCTTCCATTTTTACCACCTATATCTTTTGGAATTGTTGGCGAACCCACTTTAATGAATTTGGCAGTTGCCGAAAAAGGCTTACTGGTATTGGATTGTGTGAATTATGGCGTAGCCGGACATGCAGCCAGAAACGAAGGTGTTAACGCGTTATACCATTCATTGTATGATATCAATTGGTTCAAACATCATCAATTCAAAAAAGTTTCTGATCTGTTAGGTCCGGTTAAAATGACCGTTACCAGTATAGAAACAGATAACAAAGCACACAATGTTGTTCCCTCTAATTGCAAATTTGTAGTTGATGTAAGAGTGAATGAATGCTATACGTTTGAAGAGATCATTTCTGAAATTAAACAACACGTAAAATGTGAGATCAAACCTAGAAGCTTAAGGATGCGCTCCTCCTCTATTCCACTCGATCATCCACTCATTAAAAGCGGCATCAGTTTAGGAAGAACCACCTATGGCTCGCCAACAACAAGCGATAAGGCCTTAATGCCCTTTCAAACCTTAAAGATGGGTCCCGGAGATAGCGCCAGAAGCCATACTGCAGATGAATTTATTTTCATCAACGAAATAAATGAAGGCATTGAATTATACATCAAATTATTAGAACATATTATTTAAAAAGTTAGTCGAGCGAAGTAGTTAAGGTTGAATATCACCCTTCGACTCCGCTCAGGATGACACAATATCAAAACTATGAAAACAAAATTGTGGGAAAAAGAAAAAAAGACTGATAACATCATCGAAAAATTTACGATCGGTAATGATCAGGAATTAGATATGTTCATTGCTCCATATGATGTAATGGCTTCTAAAGCACATGCTAAAATGTTGGCTAAAGTTGGTTTGCTTACAAATGCCGAATGTGATCAATTATTGGAAGGATTATCTGAAATTGAGAAATTATTAAGTGAAGGGAATTTTCAAATTGAAGAAGGCGTTGAGGATATTCACTCACAAATTGAATTTTACTTAACCAAAAAATACGGTGAGGTTGGAAAAAAGATACACAGCGCCAGATCAAGGAACGATCAGGTTTTAACAGCCATTAAATTGTATTTGAAAGAGGAATTAAATACCATAAAAAACAAATCCGTACAACTTCAAAATGCATTCCATACACAAGCGAATAAATATAAAGGTATTCTTCTTCCGGGCTATACACATTTTCAAATTGCCATGCCTTCTTCGTTTGACATGTGGTTAAATGCCTACGCTGAAAGTTTGGAAGATGATTTGGAGCTTGTAAATTCAGCTTTTAAAATTTGTGATAAAAATCCGTTAGGTAGTGCAGCCGGCTATGGCTCATCATTTCCGATCGATAGAGAATTCACTACCAGCGAAATGGGTTTTGCAACCTTGAATAAAAGTGCTGTTTACGCGCAAATGACCAGAGGTAAATCTGAAAAGGTAACCGCTATCGCTATATCTTCTATCGCACACACGATCTCTAAATTCTCATACGATGTGTGTTTGTATTTGAGTCAGAATTTTGCTTTCATTTCTTTTCCGGATGAATTAACAACGGGAAGCAGCATTATGCCTCATAAAAAAAATCCGGATGTATTTGAATTATTAAGAGCCAAGTGCAATATCTTACAAGGTTTACCAAATCAATTCACTCTTTTAACAAATAATTTACCAAGCGGTTATCACAGAGATATGCAACTCACCAAGGAATTGATATTTCCTGCAATTGAAAGCATCAAAGAGTGTTTAGATGTGATGATCTATGTTTTGCCTCAACTACAAGTGAATAAAAATATTTTGGATGATCCAAAATACACGTATTTATTTAGTGTTGAAGAAGTAAATAAATTGGTATTGAACGGATTGTCGTTCAGAGATGCCTATCAACTAATTGGAGAAAAAATTGCTCAAAATGATTTTAAGCCCGAAAAAAAAGTTTCACATACGCACATAGGCAGCATTGGAAATTAGTTAACGATCATCATCAACCAAAGTAACTATTCCTACAGAATTGATATTGATAGTATAGCGGTGTTTATCTCTTTTGGCAAGGGTAATTGAACCTGTTATATCGCCGGTAATTTCCTGTTTACCATCGGGAACTTTTTTATATTCGGTAGTTGAAACAGCTTTTACCGTACCATAATCGGTTGGACCAACCATCACCTTCATAGGATTAGAAAAATTATTTCTGATCCTGATCTCATTTCTATTCTTTAAACAAGATGTAAAAAGGAAAAGTATAGGAAGTAAAATATGTACTAAAGATCTTTTCAAAATGATCGCATTTAACTAAAGTTAGTGAAATTAAATGAGATTGAAAAGTCCAAATACAATTAGTTCATGTTTGCCACAAACTGATCGAATAAGTAACGCGAATCATGCGGACCAGGGCAAGCTTCCGGGTGATATTGTACCGAGAAAACCTTTTTGTCTTTCAAACGGATCCCTTCAATGGTCTCGTCATTCAAGTTCACATGCGTGATCTCAATATTTGGGTTCTTAGCAATATCTTCTGCTTTTACAGTGAAGCCGTGGTTTTGAGAAGTGATCT
>JBIKKW010000046.1:0-21871 GCA_044360115.1 Bacteroidia bacterium | reverse complement strand
CCGGCTTTCGTTGCAGCCGATCTGTTATCGCAAGCAGAGCACGGTGCCGATAGTCAGGTTATTTTAGTGAGCAACGATCTATCAGTTATTGAAAATGTAAATACAGAGCTAGATAAACAACTCAAACAATTAAGTAGAAATACCATTGCTGAAAAAGCTTTAAAGAATAGTAAAGCCATTTTAGTAAGAACTTCGGAAGAAGGGATTGCACTATTAAATGAATATGCGCCTGAACATTTGATCATTGCTTGTGAAAATGAAGATGTTCTTGCCGATAAAGTGATCAATGCCGGGTCGGTTTTTCTTGGTAATTATTCATGTGAAAGTGCCGGAGATTATGCTTCAGGAACCAATCACACCTTACCAACAAATGGCTACGCTAAGGCGTATAGTGGTGTTTCGTTAGACAGCTTCGTGAAAAAAGTAACCTATCAAAAATTAACAAAAGAAGGTATTCAAACTATTGGAAGAACGATTGAACTCATGGCAGAGGCCGAAGGTTTGGATGCACACAAAAATGCAGTTAGTATCAGATTAAAATAAATAAAAATGGAATTCAATTTAGATAATATCACTCGTAATAATATTAAAACGCTAAAAGCATACTCCTCTGCGCGTAGCGAGTTTAAAGGCAAAGAAGGTGTATTTTTAGACGCCAATGAAAATGCTTTTGGCTCACCGCTCGATGTCAATTATAACCGCTATCCTGATCCATTACAATTAGAGCTAAAGGATAAACTCAGTAAAATAAAAGGCTTACCCATTCAAAATATTTTTTTGGGAAATGGTAGTGATGAAGCCATTGATCTTTTATTCAGAGCATTTTGTGAACCGGGAATTGATAACATCATTATTTGTCCCCCAACCTATGGTATGTATGAAGTTTCTGCCAACATTAATGATGTGGCTATAAAAAAAGTTCCGCTAACAACTGAAACATTTCAATTAGACACTGAAAATATCCTCAAAGCAATTGAACCCAAAACAAAACTCATTTTTATTTGCTGCCCTAACAATCCAACAGGTAATGGGGTTAAATGGAATGACATCAAAACGATCATTGATAATTTTTCGGGCATCGTAGTGATCGATGAAGCTTACATTAATTTTGCAAAATACCGCAGTTTGATACCCGAACTTTTGAATTACCCTAACATTGTGATCTTGCAAACACTTTCAAAAGCTTGGGGTTTGGCAGGTTTAAGAATAGGAATGGCTTTTGCATCAGAACCGATCATTGATCTGTTCAATAAGATCAAACCACCTTATAACATCAACAGTGTATCACAAAAACTGGCATTGGATGCTTTGAATAATATTGAAAAAGTAAACAATTGGATCAAAGAAACAGTTAGTGAAAGAGATAAACTCATGAATGATCTCTCTAAACTATCCTATATCAAAAAAGTTTATCCAAGTGATGCCAATTTCTTTCTAATTAAAGTGGAAGAACCATTATCGCTATATAATTATTTAATAAAACGAAAGATCATTGTGCGCGACAGAAGTAAAGTGGAATTATGTGAAGGTTGCTTAAGAATAACAGTTGGCACCATTGAGGAAAATAAATTAGTGTTGGATGCATTAAAAGATTATGTACTCTGAAAAAATATTAAAACAAATGAAATAGACATATGAAAAAAGTATTATTTATTGATCGCGATGGAACCTTGATTTGGGAACCACCAAATACCTATCAAATTGATAGCTTTGATGTGCTTAAATTTATTCCGGGTGCAATAACATACATGAGTAAAATTGCAAAGGAAATGGATTATGAATTGGTAATGGTTACAAACCAGGATGGATTGGGCACAGATTCATTTCCGGAGAATACCTTTTGGCCGGTACAAAATTTTATTATTGAAACATTGGAAAATGAAGGGGTCAAGTTTTCAGAAGTATGTATTGATAAAAGTTTTGAGTTTGAAAATAAACCAACGCGCAAGCCAAATACCGGTATGTTGAAAAAGTATTTATCGGGAGATTATGATCTTGCAAACTCTTATGTGATCGGCGACAGATTAACAGATGTAAAACTATCGGTAAACCTGGGCTCAAAGGCTATTTTTCTAAAGAATAATGATGATCCTAAAGCCATGGAATCTTCCATCGATCTGGTAACAGATAGTTGGAAAAAAATATACGAGCATTTAAAACTGCCTGCACGTAAAACAACACATGTTCGCAAGACAAATGAAACAGATATTAATATCAGTTTGAATTTGGATGGAACCGGAAAAGCAACAATTTCAACAGGTTTGAATTTCTTTGATCACATGCTGGATCAAATTGCACGCCATGGACAAATTGATCTGATCATAAAAGCAAGTGGCGACCTGCATATTGATGAACACCATACTATTGAAGATACAGGTATTGCATTGGGTGAAGCATTTGCGAAAGCAATAGGTAATAAAAAAGGAATGGAACGTTATGGCTTTTGTTTACCTATGGATGATTGCTTGGCCCAAGTGGCCATTGATTTTGGAGGTAGACCATGGATAGAATGGACGGCTGAATTTAAAAGAGAAAAAGTTGGAGACATGCCAACAGAAATGTTCTTTCATTTTTTTAAATCGTTTAGCGATGCAGCAAAATGTAATTTAAATATTAAAGCAGAGGGCGATAACGAACATCATAAAATAGAATCTATTTTTAAAGCATTTGCAAAAGCTATTAAGTTTGCTTTGAAAAGAGATATCAATAATAATGAGCTTCCTAGTACGAAGGGAGTTCTTTAAGAGATATAAGTATAAGAAGATAGTATAAGAATTAGGAGTATTTGGAATGGAAAAAACAAAAACATTTAAAGATCTAGTGGTTTGGCAAAAAGCACATGAACTAACATTAAATATTTATAAGGTCACAAAAGAATATCCAAAAGAAGAGATTTATGCACTTACTTCCCAAATGAGACGGGCATCTGTTTCAATTGCAGCCAATATTGCTGAAGGCTATAAAAAGAAATCAAAACCACATAAATTAAATTTTCTAAATATCGCTGAAGGTTCATTGGAAGAAGTAAAGTACTATTTAATTTTATCTAAAGATCTTGATTACATTAAAAACGATGTTTATTCTAAATTAGAGCAATTATCAGATGAAGTAGGCCGAATTCTAACTGGATATTCAAATGCCATTAAAAACAACTAAACCATTCTTATACTTAAACCTTATTTCTTATACTCATAAATGAAAGTTGCAGTCATAAAATATAACGCAGGTAACATCACCTCAGTTGAATTTGCATTCAAGCGTATTGGTATAGATGTTGTTGTTACGGATAACAAGGAAGATATTAAAGCTGCTGATAAGGTTATTTTTCCTGGTGTTGGAGAAGCGTCATCAGCTATGACCTATTTACGTGAGAAAAATCTGGATAAAGTGATCAAAGAACTGAATCAACCTGTACTTGGCATTTGTTTAGGCATGCAGTTAATGTGTGATCATTCGGAAGAAGGTAATACGAATTGTTTGGGCATTTTTAATCAACACATTAAAAAATTTAATTCAACAGAATTTAAAGTGCCGCAAATAGGATGGAATACAATTTACAACTTAAGCTCACCCTTGTTTAAAAACATCAAAGAGAACAGTTATGTGTATTTTGTTCATGGATATTACGCAGAACTTGGCGCAAACACCATCAGCAAAACAAATTATATTACCGAATATAGCTCTGCCTTAAATAAAAATAATTTTTATGGTGCACAGTTTCATCCGGAAAAATCAGGTGATGTTGGTGAACAGATCTTAAAGAACTTTATAGAACTTAAATGAGAAACAAATTTGATATTATTCCGGCCATTGATCTGATAGATGGTAAATGCGTGAGGTTATCACAAGGTGATTACGCCAAAAAAACCATATATAACGAAAATCCCTTGGAAGTTGCCAAACAATTTGAAGATATTGGCATTACACGTTTACATTTAGTAGACCTTGATGGTGCTAAAAAAGGTGAAGTAGTAAATTTAAAAGTATTGGAAAGCATAGCCTCAAAAACAAAATTCATAATTGACTTTGGCGGTGGCATCAAAACAAATGCATCAATTGAATCCATCTTTAATGCAGGTGCATCAATGGCAACCATTGGAAGTATTGCTGTTAAACAACCAGACCTATTCTTTTCCTGGATCAACAAATATGGCGCTGAACGTATCTTTCTTGGAGCGGATGTTAAGGATGAAATGATCACTATTTCAGGTTGGTTAGAAAATACAAATGTAAGTGTGTTTGACTTTTTAAGATCAAATATTGATAAAGGCTTAACAAAAGCCTTTTGTACAGATGTAAGTAAAGACGGAATGCTTGAAGGGCCATCCATTGAGCTTTATAAAAAGATCATCTCTCAATTTCCTGATCTTTATTTTGTGGCCAGTGGCGGTGTATCCAACATCAAAGATGTAATTGAACTTCAAAACATCAATTGCAATGGCGTTATTATTGGAAAAGCGATATACGAGAACAAGATAACTATTGATGAATTAAAAGACTTTATTAAAAATGCTTACTAAACGAATCATTCCTTGTCTTGATATCAAAGATGGTCGAACTGTGAAAGGTATCAACTTTGAGAACATCCGTGATGCAGGTGATCCGGTTGAATTGGCTCTGCGCTATTGTAAAGAAGGTGCAGATGAGTTGGTGTTTTTAGATATCACTGCTACTAACGACAAACGTAAAACACTTTCAGATCTGGTTAAACGAATTGCATCTAACATCAATATTCCTTTTACAGTTGGTGGAGGAATAAGCAGCGTTGAGGATGTTCGTGTCTTACTAAATTCCGGTGCAGATAAAGTATCTGTGAACACATCTGCTTTTAAGCGCCCTGAATTAATTAAAGAATTAGCAGATCAATTTGGTTTGCAATGTGTAGTTTTAGCCATCGATACCAAAAACGAGAATGGTGAATGGTATGTCTATTTAAATGGCGGGAAAGTTAAAACAGAGAAGAAAGCACTTGATTGGGCCAAAGAAGGCGTTCAATTAGGTGCAGGCGAAATACTTTTAACCTCCATGAATAATGATGGTACTAAAAATGGTTTTGCTAATGACATTACTAAACTGATCTCAGAAAATGTAAATGTACCTGTTATTGCAAGCGGAGGCGCCGGAACCATGCAACACTTCACCGACGCCTTTATTAATGGAAAAGCCGATGCGGCTTTAGCAGCAAGTGTGTTTCATTATAATGAGATCAATATCCTTGATCTAAAGAATGAATTAAAGAACAATAACATCCTGGTAAGAATTTAAAAGAAATAATTATGAAACTCGATTTTACAAAATACGCTGACGGCTTGGTGCCCGCTATTATTCAAGATACTAAAACTAATAAAGTTTTAATGCTTGGTTTTATGAATGAAGAAGCTTTAAATAAAACTAAAGAATTGAACAAAGTAACTTTTTTTAGCAGAAGTAAAAACCGTTTATGGACCAAGGGCGAAGAAAGCGGTAACTTTTTAAATGTGGTTGAGATCTTAAAAGATTGCGATCAAGATACGTTGTTGATCAAAGCAGAACCTGTTGGTCCGGTTTGCCACACTGGTGCAGATACATGTTTCGACGAAAAAAACAAACCATCAAGTTTTTTATTTGAATTGGAAAACATCATTGCTAACCGTCTAAAAAATCCATTAGAAGGGTCTTATACCAATAAACTTTTTAACCGCGGCATAAATAAAATGGCTCAAAAAGTTGGTGAAGAAGCTGTGGAATTGGTGATTGAAGCTAAAGACACCAACGATGAATTATTTATTAATGAAGCAGCCGACCTAATGTATCACTACATTTTATTATTACAAGCGAAGGGCTTTAAATTAAATGATGTGGCCAAGGTTCTAAAATCAAGAGATAAGTCTTAGTGAAATTCTGATAAACAAAATAATTTCTCAAAAAACACCTGAAACTAAGACCAGTCATAAGGTACAAGGCGAATTTATAGAAAGATCCTGAACACATAAATTAAATTTTTCTTACACGTGAAAGTGAAGATAAGTTGATGCAATTATTATACGCTTTCAACAATCTACTTTTACTAAAAAAAAATAATTTATGAAAACAATTACTCCACAAACAAAATTGCCGAATAGATTTAATAAGTTTATTAAGGCACTACAAATTGGCAAAGGGGCTTTTACCATTTCTTTACTTGGTTGCATGTCTTTTTTCCAATCAAACAAAATTTACTCTCAATCCTGTCAAGTTAATATTGCTCAAACACCAAATGCTGCGGTATGTGCTGGCGTACAAAGCACTTTATCTGTATCAAGTAGTTTTTTAAACTTAGGTACAGGTGCCGATGGTCAACAATCTATTAACAGTAGTTACTTTACAGACGCTATTCGATCTGCTGTTGTAGGAACAAATAATGGATCAACTAAAAAGGTAAGAGTAGCAAGCACAGTAGGTTTTGCGCCTGGCAATGAGGTATTAGTTATAACAATGGTAGATGGAAATACCTCAGGAAATCTTGTTGGCCAATACGAATTCAGGAACATATCAACAATCTCTGGAGACACGTTGATCTTCACTCAAAACCATTCAAATTCGTACAATGCAAGCTCTACTTTAAAGCATCAAGTAATTAAAGTTCCACAATTTACAAACCTTATTATTAATAATGGGGGATTGGTTACATGTAATACTTGGAATGGTGCTACAGGTGGTGTTGTATGTTTCAGAGCAACCGGAAATGTGAACATCAACAACGGTGGGGCCATTTCAGCAAGCGGAAAAGGATATAGAGGCCTTTCACATGCGGCACTTTATAGAAATTATAATGGTGCGCAAGGTGAAGGCATATACGGGCAAGGATATACTGGTGGTGCTTCAAATGGAAGTAATGGTACATGGAACAATGCAAACGGAAATGGTGGTGGCGGCGGAACCGGCACACAAGATGCTGCTGGTGGCGCAGGAGGCGCTTATGGTGTTGCTGGTTCATCAGCGAGCAATTACGGAGGCCATAATGCCGGAATTGGTGGGTCTGTTGTTGGTAATAATACTATGACAGGTTTATTCATGGGAGGTGCAGGTGGCGAAGGTGGTGCTGATGAAGATGGAGGAGCTCCAGGCGGTGGCGGTAATGGTGGTGGCATTGTTTATTTTGTTGCCAACTCTGTTTCATTAATTGGCACACTATCCTCAAATGGATCAAACGGTGGAGATGGCACAAATAATGGCGGCGGATGGGGCTGCGGAATGGCTGGCGGCGGAGGCGGCGCCGGTGGAAGTGTTTATTTTGGAACAAATGGTTTTTCGGGTACAGGCTCAAATATTACTTCAATTGGTGGAAACGGAGGCGCAACCAATGGATGTGGCTCAAATGGTGCTAATGGTGGCAATGGTCGTATTAGAATTGATATGACAAACACCGCGCCAGTTAGTAATCCGGTTTGTTATCAAGGTAGTGTTCCTTCAATGGCTGCAGTTACTTATTCATGGTCAAATGGTGCTACTACTTCCAGCATCATTGTTTCACCAAGTGTTACCACTACTTATTCGGTAATTATCACATCTACCACAGGTTGTACAGGAAGCAGCGCTGCTGCAATTGTAACAATCAATCCTTTACCATCATTATCAATACTAGGTTCAAATACGATTTGTTCTGGTCAAATGTTAACATTAACTGCAAGTGGTGCAAACACATATACTTGGTCAAACAGTGTTATAAATGCTGTTGCATTTGCACCATCATCAAGTAATGTTTATACAGTTACTGGCACTAATACACTAACTGGTTGCGCAAATACTAATACTTTTAGTAATTCTGTATATACTACTCCAACAATTACTGCAATTGGCGGAACAATTTGCTCAGGTAACTCATTTGTATTTAACCCAATTGGTGCAAACACTTACTCGTATTCAAGCGGTTCATCAACTGTTAGTCCGCTTAATACAACATCATACACTATCACCGGCTACTCTAATCAAGGTTGTGCTTCGAGTGCAGTAGTTAAAACAGTTAGTGTTAATGCCACTCCAACAATTTCAGTAAATTCAGCTACAATCTGTAGTGGCAATAATGCTAACCTAACAGCAAGTGGTGCAATATCATATACGTGGAGCAATAACGCTAATGCTGCAAACATCAGTGTATCACCAAACTCAACAAGTGTATATACGGTTAACGGTTCAAGTAATGGCTGTAATTCCACTAAAACAAGCACTGTTGTTGTCAATATTACTCCAACAATTAATATTAGCAATTCAACAATTTGTGAAGGTGATTCATATACACTTAATCCTACAGGTGCAAATACGTATACCTATTCAAATGGTCAGGTCGTAAATCCAATTGTAAACACAACATATACTATTTCCGGCACTTCAAATCAAGGATGTGTTAGTGCAAATGCGCTAGTTACAATTAATGTAAATGCCAGTCCGGTGATCGCATTAAATGGTGGTACAATATGTGAAGGTCAAAGCTTCACTTTAACACCAAGTGGTGCAAATACGTATACATATTCGAACGGACCAATTTTAACTCCATCAGTTACTTCCTCTTATACAGTTTTAGGAACAAGCTCACAAGGTTGTATTAGTTTAAATCCTGCGGTAGCTACTATCATTGTAAATGCTAATCCTACAATAACTGCATTAGGCAGCACAATTTGTGAAGGACAAAGTTTTACATTATCTGCTAGTGGTGCAAACACTTATACATATTCGGGCGGTCAAGTTGTTTCTCCAACTATTACAACTACGTATAGCATTACAGGTACATCCTTACAAGGTTGTGATAGTCAATTACCAACTTTGGTTACAATTAATGTTAACAGCGCTCCTGTAATTGCAGTAAGTAATGGTGCAATTTGTGAAGGTCAAAGTTTTACATTGAGCCCAACAGGTGCTAACACATTCACCTATTCTTCTGGTCCGGTTGTTACTCCATCTATTACAAGTACATATACCATTAATGGCACCTCATCTCAAGGATGTGATAATCTTATCCCAGCAATTGCAACTATTACGGTTAATAGCAATCCAACAATAACAGCTAATGGCGGAACAATTTGTAATGGTCAAAGTTTTACTATACAAGCCAATGGTGCATTCACTTACACCTATTCAGGTGGTCAAACAGTTAATCCAAACACAACTTCAACCTACACTGTGAGTGGCAATTCACAGGAAGGTTGTGCTGGAAACGATGTAGTTGTTACTGTAAGCGTTAATCCTTTACCGAATGTTTCCATCAGTTCATCTTTAGATACAGTTTGCATTAATCAGTCTACAATTGCATTAAACGGATTACCATTTAACGGTGTTTATTCAGGTAACAATGTTTCAGATTCAACATTTACACCATCAAATTCAGGTGTATACTATCCAACTTATACATACACTGATGTGGTAACCGGTTGCTCAAATTCAGATTCAACAATGATTTTTGTTGACAACTGCACCAAATTGAATAGCATGATTACGAAGCAAAACGCAATCAAGCTTTACCCAAATCCAACTATTGGTAAATTAACAATTGAATTCGATAATACTTTACAAAAAAGTATTTCACTAATTGATATTACTGGTAGAGTTATATTAAATGAAACAACAAACATTAGTAAATTTAATTACAACTTAAGTGATATGGCTAAAGGCGTTTATTTCGTTTCAATTAAAATGAATAACGAAATCCAAACATTTAAAGTCATTAAAAATTAATATGAACTATAAAATAAAAAAGTCCCTTGAATAACATCAAGGGACTTTTTTATTTATCATTAATCATATTAGGTCTTCTTTCCTTAGTTCGTAAAACACTTTGTTCGTGTCGCCATTTTTCAACATTAGCTGTATGTCCGCTCAATAGGATATCAGGCACTTTCCAGCCATTGAATTCTTTTGGTCGAGTATAAACCGGTGGTGCAACTAATCCATCCTGAAACGAATCGCTTAATGCAGATGTTTCATCATTTAATACACCGGGTAAAAGTCGAATAACACTGTCACTCAAAACAGCCGCTGCAAGCTCTCCCCCACTTAAAACATAATTACCAATACTTATTTCACGTGTTATCAAATGTTCGCGTACGCGTTCATCCACACCTTTATAATGACCGCACAAAATGATCAAATTCTTCAATAGTGATAATTTATTGGATAAAGGCTGGTCAAGCATCTCACCATCCGGACTCATATAGATCACTTCATCATAACTGCGCTTACTTTTAAGATCATTAATGCAGGCAGCAATTGGCTCGATCATCATTACCATACCAGCACCTCCACCAAAAGCATAATCATCTACACTTTTATGTTTATCGGTGGCATAATTGCGTAAATTGATCAGATTCACTTCAACTAATCCTTTATTAACCGCACGTTTTAATATCGAATGACTAAAAGCACTCGTCATTAATTCAGGAACAACACTTATGATATCAATTCTCATAATGTAAATTTACAAATTATCCATGATACACACGGGATGCTACGATCTTTCCATTCTCAATCTCCAACACCTCACCTACGCTTAATGATTCTTCACCATCAACAAATCGGGTATATTCCATAAAAACCTGTTCATCATCTGCAGTAAGTTTTACCACTTCATACATTAAACTCGGTAAACGCTTAAAAGCATCTGCCCACCAGGCGCGCAATAATTCTTTACCCATAATTAAACCGCGTGTTTCGGGTTGGCGTAATTTTAATTTCGGACTATAGTGTTGCGCATCATTATCGTATAAACTCAATAGCTTTTCCAGATCATGTTCATTAAAGGCTTCAAACCATTTCAATGCTATTTTCTTATTTTCTTCTGCTTTCATTTAAATATTTATTACTTTAGAAATATGAATAAACTAATTGTCTTTCTTTTATCGCTATTACTTTTTACTTGCAAAAACTCCAAAACAGAAGTTGATCTCATCATTCATCATGCAAAGATTTATACTGTTGATTCGTTATTTTCAATTCAGGAAGCAATGGCCGTTAAAGATGGTAAAATTATTGAGATTGGCAGTAACGAGTTTATAACCGATCACTATCATTCTCAACAATCAATTGATGTTAAAGGCAAAGCGGTGTTTCCAGGATTTATTGATGCCCATTGTCATTTTTACGGTTATGGCAAAGGCTTAACACAAGTAGATCTTATTGGCACTAGCTCATTTAATGAAGTTGTAGTAAAAACAAAAACGTTTTACGATCAAAACTTTAAACCCAATGATATCAATAAACAGAAAACAGATTCATTAAATGATCAACCGTGGTTGATTGGCAGAGGGTGGGACCAAAACGATTGGGAAAATAAAGAATTTCCAAGTAAGGAAAAGTTAGATAGCTTGTTCCCGAACTTTCCCGTTATTTTAAAACGTGTGGATGGACATGCTGCTATTGTAAATCAAAAAGTTTTAGAAATAGCGAAATTTAATTTGAATACGAAGATCAAAGGTGGTGATCTGATCACTAAAAATGGAAAACTTACCGGTGTTTTAATTGATAATGCAGTTGACTCCGTTGAAAAATTAATTCCTCAGGAAAATACAGACTTTATTAAAAAAGCACTTTTAAAAGCGCAAAACAATTGTTTGGCAATGGGACTCACAACCATAGATGATGCAGGATTAGATAAAAAAGTAGTAGATGTAATAGATCAATTGCATAAAACTGATGAATTAAAGATCAGGATTTACGCTATGTTAACCCCAAATAATGAGAATGTAGATCATTACTTAAAAAACGGTAAATACAAAACTGATAAATTGAATATTCGCTCCTTTAAGTTTTATGGCGATGGTGCGCTAGGCTCACGCGGCGCTTGTTTGTGTAAAGAATATGCTGACAGAGCCGGTTGGAAAGGTTTTTTATTAAGTGATATTAGCTACTTTGAAGATCACGCAAAACTAATGGCTGAAAAAGGATTTCAAATGAATACGCATTGTATTGGTGACTCGGCTGCGAAAGTGATCATTACTATATATAATAAATATTGTTCAGCAGATAAGGATATGCGTTGGCGTATTGAACATGCGCAAGTGATACGCGAAGACAACTTCATTTATTTTTCAAAGAATATTCTTCCATCTGTTCAACCAACACACGCAACCAGCGATATGTATTGGGCCGAAGATCGGTTGGGAAAGGAGCGCGTGAAAAATGCATACGCTTACAAAACACTTTTGAAACAAGCCGGATCAATTCCTTTAGGCACCGATTTTCCGGTTGAGGACATTAGTCCGTTTAAAACATTTTATGCTGCGGTAGCACGTAAAGACGCCAAAGGTTTTCCTGAAAAAGGATACCAAACTGAAAATGCATTAACGCGCGAAGAGACCATAAAAGGTATGACCATTTGGGCGGCTTTTTCAAATTTTGAAGAAAATGAAAAAGGTAGTTTAGAAAAAGGGAAATTTGCCGACTTTATAGTTTTGGATACCGACCTGATGAACTGCGAAGAAAAAGCAATTTTAAAAACTAAAGTTATTTCAACTTACATAGGAGGAAAAAATGTATTTAAAAATAAGTTTCAAAAATAATTTTTTTCCAAAATCTATATTTCACTATAATTTAATGGATTTTTCATTTAGTCATTAATAATTCTTAATTTCAAGAACAATATCAATCCATTAATTCATACATTATAAATTTATGTTCAAATGTATTATAATAGATGATGATACCATTTCAAGAGAAATTTTAAAAGAATTAATCACAAAACACCCTGATCTTGATTTTATAAATGAATTTAACAACCCTGTTTTGGCATTAGATTATTTGAAAAAAAGTAAAATAGATGTGATTTTTTTAGATATTGAAATGCCCGAAATGACAGGACTTGAATTTTTAGAAACATTCGATGACCAACTTCCAAACATTATTATTACTACCTCACACGAAAATTTCGCTGCAAAAGCCTTTCAATATGATGTAATAGGATATCTTGTAAAACCTATTAATACAACTCTATTCCATAAAGCAATTAATAAAATCATAAAGCAAGCTAAAATCAAAACCGAATTTAATATATCAAACAATATTTTTTTTATTAAAAACGGATCTACTATAAAAAAAATTACCACAGATGAAATAACCTTAATTGAATGTATTGGTGATTATATAACTATATACACAGAAAAAGAAAAGCACACGATTCATTCAACAATGAAGGCTATTGAAAGTAAATTTGATAGTAATCAATTTATTAGGGTGCATCGCTCATATATTATCAAATTCAGTAAAATTGAAGAAATAGAAGATGATGCGATCTCATTTGGAAATAAACTAGTTCCAATAGGAAAAACCTATCGTCAGGAAGTTTTTTCAAGGCTTAACATGCTTTAATTAGAAACTTACGCCATTATATCTTTACCATTCTCCGAAGAAACTAATCCGTACTTCGAAAAATCTATTTAACCATATAAACATTTGTTAATCTTGTGCCTAACAAGAGGGTTTGCTCATTTTAGGTTTAAAATAATTAACCTAATTATAGGTCCTAAAAAGATCGTTTTTGAGCCAAACTCCACTAAAAATGGTTCTTTCATCGAAAAAAAACAGAATACGCTTTCACTAATCGTATAACTAATTAAAGCAAATAAAAACCATCAAAATACTGGATCCTAAATTCCTATAAATTAATAAATATAAATATTTGAAATCATGAATAAAGCAACACACATACATTCCATTTCATTTCACTCTGCTAATAGTGAAACAACAAAATATGACAAATCCTTTCAATCATTATTGCTAAAAATAAATGTTGCATTAAACGTAAATGTATACGAGAATTTAAAATGCAAAATAATATATAAAGAAGCTGATGAGATCAAAACAATGCGTACTGAAATAAATCGTTTTGAAAACAATATAATTTACTTTGAAAGCAATAAACAAATAGAATTAAAAGATTTGATAGATATAAAATTTTAATTGTAATCATTTAAAATACATTCTCCATTTATTCATACAAATTAACGCCAACAATATAATTTCTAAGCTTAATAGCCATTTATTAACCAACAAAAACAAAAACCATGGAATCAATTCAATTAAACAAAAAGTTTTCTAATAGATCAAAAAAACTAATTATATCAAGCTCTTTAATCTCTGGAATCATTGTTTTTTTACTCTATTTTTTTACTAATAAACGTCATCAAATTGATCAATTAAAGATTAATGAGGAAGCTATTGTTATTAGTATAATTTTCATTATAGTGGTATTACCATTGGTCCTTTTTTTAATTCCAAATGAAAAGGTTAAAAAATCAAATAGTCAAAATTTAACTTTAAAAAGAATGGCTATTAAAAAAAGAAGGAGTAAAACAGCTAAAACCTCTATTTGATAAAAAATTTCAAAATAAATTATTTAATAATTTTAAATTAAAATTAATGATGTTAATAGTTTCATTTGGTTAATTAAAATATAACTAACTAATCAAGATTTTTGTTAAAAATCTTTTAAGTGTCATTTTATAGTAGTTCAATAAAATTTGTGGATTACTAACATAAGTTTATCTCTTTCATATAATTAAAAATGAAAAGCTATCATTAGCAAATTAACTATTTGGTAACATTTGCATAAAACATATATGATTGTTGAGTGATAAATTTGTGTTGTTGAAAAGATTCCTTTACATATTTGCAATTTTAACTTTGAGTTTAAATTCTTTTGGAATTGATGATAAAAACTCAACCAAAGAAATAAGCAAAACGGTTTTGATCAAAGTATCTGACAGCAGCGGCATGGAGATACCCGGCGCTAAAGTAATTATAACTGAAAGTGGTAAAGAATTTATAGCCGATTTTAATGGCACTATTCAGTTACAGCTTAAATCTACCGAGTCGTTAACAATTAAAATTCAATCACTCGGTTATGATGTAAAAACAGTTACATCTAATGAACTTACTACCTTTAACGAGTTTACCCTAAATTCCCTTTAAAAAATTGATATATATTGCCCGGTAAAAAAGGGGATTTAACTATTTTTTTGAGTTTCAAAGTAAATTCTATGTTAATTTTTTGTTTCCGTAACATTACCTTTGCATTAATTTAATACCTTTGTATTAAGAAAATGTACTTATTGTTACACCCTAAAAACAAACAAAAAATGAAAAAACTAGTAGTCGTTTGTTTCTTTTTCTTTGTTTCTGCAGCTTCGGCGCAAGAACTAAATGAAAAGGGCCTTTATGTCGATAATGAAGGTAATTTATTTTCTGGGGTAATAACTGCCATGAATAATGGTGTTAAAGCTGAAATGGAAGTAAAAGATGGGCTTTTAGCAGGGAAAGCAAAATATTTTTATACAAATGGGAACAGGATGGAGGAAGGGATGATGCTGAATGGCTTGAAAGAAGGTCAGTGGATGCGCTATTCTGAGAACGGTTTAACTTCTGCTGTTGGGTTTTACAGTTTGGGGAAAAAATCAGGTACTTGGACAGTATTTGATGAAACCGGTAAAAAACGCATGGAAATGAACTATAGTAATGGCGAAAAAACCGGCACTTGGACCAGCTGGGACGAAAACGGAACCATTGCCAGCACCAAGCAATACGGAGATTCCAACTAATTAAATTAATGTTTATATTAAAACCGCCCAAAAGGCGGTTTTTTTTATATTAGTTATATGAAAGGATTAATTAGTGTATTTGCATTGATCATATTAATTGGCTTTGCTAAAGCTCAAGATATAAACATTACCGGAAAATGGAAGGTAAATTGTACCCTTCAAAAGAATGAAAATGGCACGTTACATGTTTGCGACCTTTGTCCGAGTACCATGTTAAACAACAATACCGCCATCATCGATGAATTTGAAATTGAATTTACTACTACATCCATAAAATGGCAAAACGAGGAACTATCAATTGAAATACCTTATGAAATAGAAAAGGCAACCAATAAACTTAAATTTAAGTACGCGCAAAAAGAATATGTTTTTAAAGCCATGATCGTTTCTGATCCCTTTGTTCAAATACTGGTTGCAGAAACCGGTGAAGTGCTTTACTTAAAAAAATTACCTTAAAGTTTTTCGATCTTTTCGGCCATATCATACAACTTGCCTTCTTCAAAATAATTGGCCATTAATTGAATGCCCATAGGCAAACCATTGCTATGAATGCCGCAAGGTACTGAAATGGCAGGCACTCCGGCAATTGGCGCTTGAACGGTAAAAATATCCTCTAAATACATCTTTATCGGATCAGCACTATTTTTTCCAAATTCAAAAGCTGTGCCCGGCGTAGTTGGTGTAATTATAAAATCGTAATTAGTTAAAATCTGAAATGTTTTTTGTTGGATCAATCGGCGTACTTTTTGTCCTTTTGCATAATACGCATCGTAATAACCTGCACTCAAAACAAAAGTACCAAGCATAATGCGGCGTTTCACTTCTTTACCAAATCCTTCACTGCGCGATTTCTTATACGTGCTTTCCAAGTCAGTTGCATTCTTGCTTCTGTAACCGTAATGGATGCCATCAAAGCGCGATAAGTTTGATGATGCTTCGGCAGTAGTTAATACATAATACACCGGAACTAAATAATCCAAATAAGGAAAACTCACTTCTTCTACTTTATGTCCGGCTGCTTTTAATTGATCTATCTTTTTTAAGATGCTGGCTTTTACTTCCGGGTCAATGCCTTCCGCTTCCACACATTCTTTCACATACGCTAATTTGTATGTTTTATTGGCACCCAAAATTTCACTGTAATGTTCAACCGGTTTTTGTGATGCGGTGCTATCGTATGAATCATTTCCGGCAATTACTTCCATTACCAATGCATTATCTGCAACGGTATGTGTAACCGGACCAATTTGATCAAATGAAGAAGCGTAAGCGATCAATCCCCAACGTGAAACACGACCGTATGTTGGCTTAATACCAACTGTACCCGTGAACGAAGCAGGTTGACGAATAGAACCACCCGTATCTGATCCCAAAGCAATATGACAAAAACGTGCGGCCACTGCTGCTGCCGATCCACCTGATGATCCACCCGGAACTGTTTTTTCGTTCAACGGATTCAACACTCTTCCGTAAGCAGAATTTTCGTTACTGCTTCCCATCGCAAACTCATCGTTATTACATCTTCCAATAATGATCGCATCTTCCGCCAATAATTTTTCTACAACCGTTGATGAGTATAATGATTCAAATCCTTCTAATATTTTTGATGAAGCCGAAACCTTGTGTCCTTTATAACAAATGTTATCCTTTAAACCAACGATCACACCGGCTAATTTTCCGGCTTTATTTTGTTTTATCTTTTCATCAACCAACTTCGCCTGTTGCAAAGCTGTTTCTTTAAAAACTTCTAAAAAAACATTTAAATGCTTGCGTGCTTCAATAGCCTGTAAACTTTCATTTACCAATGTTTCGCAAGTTGTAACACCTGCCTTAAGATCGGCTTGAAGTTGTTTTATATTTTTAAATGGATACACCTTATACTTGATTATATGAAACAATAAAAGCGTTACTCTGTGAGGAATAACGCTTGAATATTAAAATAGCAACATTACTTCTTTTCTACTTCAGTGCTGCTGCTTTCGCCTTTGCTAGCGTCTTTAAATTCTTTTACACCACGTCCTAAACCTTTCATTAGTTCAGGTATTTTTTTACCACCGAACATTAATAAAATAATTACCAGAATGATAATGATCTCAGGTGCTCCTAGTCCACCTAAAATTCCTAAAATAAATGCAGGTATCATGTTTGTTTAATTTTGATGTGTAAAGGTAACAATTTTCTTGTTAAAACCGTCATTTTCTTCGTACTTTGTTGCAAATAGAGGTTTATGATGCGCATTTTAGCAGTATTGGCAGGCTGTGTGGTAGGAATTCTTTTCATTTTCATGGGAGAAGCTTTAAGTCATGCACTATATCCGCCACCACCTCAACTCGATCCTAATAACATCCAGCAATTAGCGGAAATTTTGGCTCAAACTCCGGTTATGGCGCTCATCATCGTTTTGGCAGGTGCTTTTGCCGGTTCGTTTGTTGGGGGTGTAATTGCATCAACTATTTCAAAAGGCGATAAAAAGGCTGTTTTGTTGGTTGGCGGCGTATTTACCGTTTTGGGCGGTATCAACTTAATTGCCATTCCGCATCCTTTGTGGTTCACCATTTGCGGATTGCTTGTATATTTAGCCGGTTCTTATTCCGGATTTTTAATCTATTCAAAATTTAAAAAAGATGCTTAAAAAAGTTGAACACATTGGTATTGCTGTGAAAGATCTTAAGAACGCAAACACGCTTTTTTCAAAATTATTTGGTAAGGATCATTACAAAGTTGAAGCGGTTGAAAGCGAAGGCGTGAGTACTTCTTTTTTTATGTTGGGAGAAACAAAGATCGAATTACTGGAAGCCACAAACGAAAACAGCGCTATTGCTAAATTCATTGAGAAAAAAGGAGAAGGTATTCACCATATTGCTTACGAAGTAGATAATATTCACGAAGAGATGGAACGTTTAAAAAAAGAAGGATTTGAGCTGATACACCAACAACCTAAAGAAGGTGCTGATAATAAATTGATCTGCTTTTTACATCCTAAAAGTACCAACGGTGTATTGGTTGAATTGTGTCAGGAAAGAAAATAAACCGATAACACAACACTTATTTAAGCCACGAATCACACGAATTTACACTAAATAAACGTTTGTAAATACATCTCTCTGAATAGGGCAAAATGAATTACTTTACTTAATAATTTCAATTTTAAAAATTGAAATTATTCTACATATATTAGTGGCAATTAGTGTCCGCCGCGGCGGATTAGTGGCTAAAAATAAATTACTTCAATCGAAACGAAATATACTTGATATCCTCTCCCCTGCTGTGAAATAAATTCTCGTAATACGTTTTAATATTTATTAGTTCTTTTCGGTCTTCAGGACAATTCTTATACAGATCATTGGTATGCCAGATCATTTCGTGTTTGTTCTCTTCGATCACTTCTAAAGTATATTCATACAAACTCGTGCTATCTGTTTTTAAATGTATGATACCATTTGGTTTTATGATCTTCTTATACTTTTCTAAAAAACGTTGATTGGTTAAACGCTTTCGTGCACGTGGACTTTGAGGTTGAGGGTCAGGAAAAGTGATCCATATCTCATCCACTTCACCCACTTCAAAACAATGCTCAATAAAATCGATCCGAGTCCTTAAAAAAGCAATATTACTTAAGTTATTATCCAATGCGTATTTAGCGCCGGTCCAAATGCGATTACCTTTTACATCAACACCTATAAAATTCTTGTTCCTGTTTGCTTCTCCCAAGCCAACAGTGTACTCGCCTTTACCGCAGCCTAGTTCTAAAACAAGCGGGTTGGTATTCTTAAAAAAAATCTCGCGCCATTTACCTTTCATTTCAAAACCATTCGGAATTTCCTCGAAAGCAAATGAAAAACAATTCTCAAATCGTTCAAAGTCTGCAAATTTCTCGAGTTTTCCGGGCATTTTCTTTATGGTTTTTTAATAGTTTGCAAATATACATCATTCAACTAATTTGTTATCTTTAGAGTCTAAATTAAAAAGGTTTTATATGAACTCGTTTAACAGAACCAAAATTGTTGCTACCATGGGTCCGGCTACCGAAGATATTGCGGTATTGGAAGAAATGATGAATAATGGATTGGATATTTGCAGGATCAACTTTTCTCATGGTGATTATGAAGTAGTTAACAAAACCGTTTCAAACATTCGCGAACTAAACAAAAAATTAAACCGTCACGTTGGTATTTTGGGCGATCTACAGGGTCCTAAATTACGTATCGGCATGATCAAAGATAAATCGGTTAACCTAGAGAATGGAAAAGAGATCGTGATCACCACACGCGAATGCGAAGGAGATGCTGATCGTGTGTATATTACTTACCCGAATTTTCCGCAGGACGTGAAGAATGGTGAATTAGTTTTAATAGATGATGGAAAAATTCACTTAAAGGTAAACGATACAAATGGTAAAGATGAAGTGCGTTGTACGATTATCAGTGGCGGACCATTATCATCAAAGAAAGGTGTGAACTTACCAAACACAAAGATCTCATTACCTTGTTTAACTGTAAAAGATATTCGTGACCTGGAGTTTGCCTTGGATCATGATTTTGACTGGATAGCCTTATCATTCGTGAGAAGTGTTACCGATGTAGTAGAATTAAAGGATATCATCAAGAATAAAGGAAAACGTGCAAAGGTGATCGCTAAGATCGAAAAACCGGAAGCCATTCGTGAAATAGATAACATAATTGATGTAACAGATGGTATCATGGTTGCACGTGGCGACCTTGGTGTTGAGCTTCCAATGGAGCAAGTACCTTTGTTGCAAAAAATGATCGTTGAGAAATGTGTGGCCTACTCAAAACCTGTTATTATTGCTACGCAAATGATGGAGAGTATGATCACCAGTTTTACACCAACACGTGCAGAGGTTAACGACGTGGCAAATGCCGTTATGGATGGTGCAGATGCCGTAATGCTTAGTGCAGAAACATCAGTTGGAAAATATCCGGTGAAAGTAATTGAGATCATGCGCAGAATTATTAAACAGGTTGAACAACTTGACTCGATCTATTATCGTGAACATCCTCCGCAGTTAAAAACTATTACATACATAACAGACAGTATTTGTTTCAATGCCTGTACACTTTGCCACCATGCCGAGGCAAAGGCTATTATTAGTATGACCAATAGTGGTTACACCGCATTTAAATTATCGAGTCACCGACCAAAAGCACACATTTTTATTTTTACGGATAATTTGCATTTACTTACAACTTTAAGTTTAGTTTGGGGTGTTCGCGGATACTATTACAACAAGTATGAAAGTACAGATGAGACCATTAACGACCTTAAAGAATTCATTAAAAACCAAGGCTTTGTTAAGGTAGATGATCTGGTAGTGAACATTGCCAGCATGCCAATGAAAGAGCGCGGTCGTACCAACATGATGAAACTTAGCTACATTCAATAATGTGGTTAAAAGCACCTAATATTGCTTGCAAACACGGTTTTTCAACGCGCTTTGGCGGCATAAGTTCCGGCGCATTTGAAAGCTTGAATTTAGGTGGTTCAGAAGATCTTCAAGAACATATTCAAACTAACAGACAATTAGCGCTGGCTAATTTGCAATTGAATAATAACGATCTGTGTAACTTAAAGCAAGTACACGGTACCGATGTTTTAATTGCAAAAAAAGGTCAACAACAAGGTGATGCTTTAGTTAGTAATGAAAAAGGTTTGGTATTAGCAGTAAGTATTGCTGATTGCTATCCTATCCTATTTCACGACCCGGTAAATAATGTTATTGGAGCCGCGCATGCGGGTTGGCGCGGCACAGTTGGTCGTATTGCCGTTAACACCATTAACGAAATGCTAAAACTTGGCGCTCAAAAACAACACATTCAAGTAGCTATTGGTCAGGGTATCAGCAAAGATAAATTTGAGGTTGGCTATGAAGTGGTTGAACAATTTGCCAATAATGGATTTCCGCAACATTTATTAGAAAATAACCACATCGATCTGGCGGCATGCAATGAGTTTGTGTTGAATGAGATCGGAATATCTTCCGGACAAATTTGGCAAATGCATCGTTGCACATTTGAGAATGATTTTTTTAGCTACAGAAGAGATAAAGGAAATACCGGCCGTATGTGGGGAATTATTTCCCTTTAAAATTATTTTTTCTAAGTGCCTTTTCGGTTTTAAAGATCGCTATGATCAAAACAGGAACAATAGCTAACACATTTAAAACGGTTGCAAACTCCTTCCATTGGGGCATCATAAAGTAAATAAAAAGGTAACTCAATAGTTGCCAACTGATCAAGATCAAGCTGCCTTTTAATAAATAATTAGCTGAAACTTTTTGTGCCAGATCCCATGAGCTTTGATCTTTCATAGAT
>JBIKKW010000048.1:0-21795 GCA_044360115.1 Bacteroidia bacterium | reverse complement strand
CTTTTCTACCTTAGGTTGTATCACGTATCGGCAATAGCCTTCTTGTCCGTTTTGATTGAAATAATTCTGGTGGTAATCTTCGGCTTTGTAGTAATTAATAAGCGGACTAATTTCTGTTACAATAGGTTTTGGATAAGCACCACTTTTATTGATCTCTTCCTTATATTTTTCAGCTAATTTTTTTTGTTCATCATTGTGATAAAAAACAACAGAGCGGTATTGGGTACCAATGTCATTTCCTTGTTGGTTAAGCGTTGTAGGGTCATGCGTTTTCCAAAACACTTCCAGTAATTCATCAAAACTAACCTTTGTTTTGTCAAACAATATGCGGCATACTTCGGCATGTCCGGTTGTTCCCATACAAACCTCACGATAGGCCGGGTTTTTGATCGAGCCTCCGCTATAACCGCTTTCAATACTAATTACACCATTTAAACGCTGAAAAACTGCCTCCACGCACCAAAAGCATCCGGCGCCAAAAGTAGCGGTATCAATATTTGTAGCGGTGGTGTTGTTGGTTGAGGTTTTATCTTCCATTTTGTTTTTTGTTTGATCGTTTTGCGCACAAGCGCTTGCAAAAAAAATAGCTGCAACTAATGTAACAGCTATTTTAAATTTTTGTTTGAATCTATTCATATATTAATAACAATCTATTCCTTCTTTGGTTCAGTGGCCTCACCTTCCATTTTCATTTTTTCAGGAGGATTTTTCTTGTTCTTCTTAGGTTTACCGCCTTTTTCGCGACCTGTTACTTCAAAGTGCTTTTTTAATTTATCATTTTTTGTGATCTTATAAGTACCTTCTATATCCCACTCTAAAGTGGTTAAAGAGATCATTACTGTTTGATTACTTTCGTCGGTTGCTGTGGCTTCAATTGATAAAAAGCGAACTTCTGTGTCTGTAGAATCGGTATAAATTGAATCTTTCTCAATACGGTATTTTATCCATTTGTAACCAAATTTTTCATTTAAAATATCGCTGAATAATTTACCACCTTTGAACTCTAATTTATCTTGTAATAGTTTTTTTTGCGGAACACCATCTTTAACCTCATTTAAACTCATGTTAAATAAACGTTTGTTCAATGGATCTTTTTCGGCAGTTTGCGCGAAGGAATTTAAAGTATAAAAGCTAAGTAAAATAAGCAATGAAACTTTATGAAGGGCTTTAATTTTCATAATATAATGTTATTAAGTATTGCTAATATAGTAATATATTTACAATAAATCTTTACCTAAATAGTTAAAATAAATTAACATGCAACCATTGGCAGAAAGGTTACGGCCGCAAGGTTTGAGCGATTACGTTGGTCAGAAAAAGATCATCGGAGAGGGGAGTGCCTTGCGCAACGCCATCAAAAACAAGTTGCTGCCATCCATTATTTTTTGGGGACCGCCAGGCGTTGGGAAAACAAGCTTGGCCTTAATTATTGCAAACGAGTTAAAACGTCCGTTTTATATTTTAAGTGCTATTAACAGTGGTGTGAAAGATGTGCGTGAAGTAATTGAAAAGGCTTCGGATAAGAATATGTTCAATACCGAAAAACCAATTTTATTCATTGATGAGATCCATCGTTTCAGCAAATCGCAGCAAGATTCGTTATTAGCAGCTGTTGAAAAGGGCGTAGTTACTTTGATCGGAGCTACAACCGAAAATCCATCCTTTGAAGTTATTCCCGCTTTGCTTTCCCGCAGTCAGATCTATGTTTTAGAACATTTAAGTGAAGAAGAGTTGGTTGGTATTTTAAAACATGCCATTGAAAAAGATGAGGTTTTAAAAAAGAAACAAATTGAATTGAAAGAAACGGATGCATTGATCAGAGTGAGTGGAGGAGATGCCCGTAAATTATTAAATGCATTGGAGATCGTAGTGAATGCTTCAACTTCAGATGTGATAAGTATAACTAATGAATTAGTGTTACAAACCATTCAGCAAAATTTGGCCCTATATGATAAAAATGGTGAGCAGCATTACGATATCATTTCTGCATTTATCAAATCAATAAGAGGTAGTGATCCCAATTCGGCCTTGTATTATTTAGCGCGCATGCTTAAAGGTGGTGAAGATATCTCCTTTATTGCCCGCCGAATGCTCATACTTGCCAGCGAAGATATTGGCAATGCAAATCCAAATGCCATATTGATGGCCAAAACGTGTTTTGATTCCATTAATATCATTGGTATGCCTGAGGCAAGAATAATTCTGAGTCAGTGTGTGGTTTATTTGGCAACATCCGCAAAAAGCAATTCGAGTTATATGGCTATTGCCAATGCCTATGATTTGGTAGATAAAACCGGTGATCTGCCGGTACCTTTGCATTTGCGAAATGCGCCTACCAAATTAATGAAGGATATGAACTATGGTAAAGAATATAAATATGCCCATAGTTACGAGAATAATTTTATTGATCAGGAATTCTTACCGGAGGAGATCAAAGGAAGCAAATTGTATGAACCCGGAAACAATGCCAGAGAAGCCGAACAGAGAAAACTGTTACAAGCGATCTGGAAAGAGAAGTATGGGTATTAGGATAAAGTTAAAAGGCAAAAGAAAAAAGTCAAAAGCAGAAAATTAGAATTTCAAGAACTTTTGGCTTTTGGTATAAATCTATTGACTTTTTATTTTCTTTCAAAAAACAACCAGAGAACAAAGCAAAAAGCCAAAAGAAGAGAAATTAAATTCCCAGAACTTTTGGCTTTTAACTTAAAACTTTTGACTTTTTATTACCATCCCAATATCCATGCAAAGATCAATGGCGCCACAATGGTAGCATCGCTCTCAACAATGAATTTAGGAGTTGTGATATCTAATTTACCCCAGGTAATTTTTTCGTTAGGCACAGCACCTGAATACGAACCATAAGAAGTGGTTGAATCAGAGATCTGGCAGAAATAACTCCAGAAAGGAACATCATGCATTTCCATATCCTGATATAACATTGGTACAACGCAAATAGGAAAATCGCCTGCAATACCACCGCCAATTTGGAAAAAGCCAATGCCTTTACCACCACAGTTTTTTGTGTACCAGTCTGCCAACCAAGCCATATACTCAATACCACTCTTCATAGTACTTGCTTTGATCTCACCTTTGATAACGTATGATGCAAAAATGTTACCCATGGTACTATCTTCCCAACCCGGCACTACAATTGGCAAATTGCGTTCAGCAGCAGCTAACATCCAACTGTCTTTCGGATCTATCTCGTAATATTGTTTTAATTCACCGCTCAATAAGATCTTGTACATGTATTCGTGCGGAAAATAACGCTCTCCTGCAGTATCTGCATCTTTCCATATTTTGTGAATGTGTTTTTGTAAACGACGGAAAGCTTCTTCTTCAGGAATACATGTGTCTGTTACGCGGTTGTAATGATTTTCTAAAAGATCCCACTCATCTTGCGGCGAAAGATCACGGTAGTGAGGCACACGCTTATAATGACTGTGAGCCACTAAATTCATGATATCTTCCTCTAAATTGGCACCGGTACATGAAATGATATCAATTTTACCCTGACGGATCATTTCCGCCAATGATTTTCCTAACTCGGCTGTACTCATGGCACCGGCAAGGGTTACCATCATTTTACCGCCTTCAGTTAAATGTGTTTCGTATCCTTTTGCAGCATCAACTAATGCGGCTGCGTTAAAATGTTTATAATGGTGATTAACAAAGTTTGAAATCGGACCTTTGTTGCTGATTGAATTTGCTGACATATCGTTAAAAATTAAAGGCCAAAAATACATTTTTTTAGCCATGCATGCACGAGGTAGGTAAGAAAAAGTGCGTTTATTGCTAAAACTTATATTTTACTTAACAAAACGACATCATAAGTGTTTTTTATATTTAAATGGCTTTGTGAAAATTCGTGAAATAAGTGGCCAAATCAAGCAATAACCCTAAATTTGTAACAAACATGATCCAAAAGGTTAACCATTATTTATCCCTCATAAAATTCAGTCATACTGTATTTGCATTGCCCTTCGCTATTATTGGCTTTTTTCTGGCCATACACAGTGGTGAGGCAGTTTTCTCTTTACAAAAACTAATTATGGTGGTTTTGTGTATGGTTTTTGCGCGCAGTGCTGCCATGGGCTTTAACCGTTATATCGATCGTAAGTTCGATGAAAAAAATCCACGCACTGCCATTCGCGAAATACCGGCGGGCATCATAAGCGCAAATGCCGCATTAACGTTTGTAATTATTTGCAGTGTTGCTTTTGTTATTTGTACCTATTTCATTAATCCTTTGTGTTTGTATTTGAGTCCGGTTGCATTGTTTGTTGTGTTAGGATACAGCTACACCAAGCGCTTTACACCACTATGCCATTTGGTTTTAGGTTTAGGATTAAGTTTGGCTCCCATTGGCGCTTATTTGGCCTTGACCGAACAGTTTGCTGTTGCTCCCATTTTATTTAGCGCCATTGTTTTTTTATGGGTTGGAGGTTTTGATATTATTTACGCCTTGCAGGATGAAGCGTTTGATAGAAGTCAGGGTTTGAATTCTATTCCAGTAATGTTGGGCACTGCTAAAGCTTTGCGCTTGTCGGAGATCATGCATGTAGTAGTGGCGTTAATTGTTGTTGCAAGTTACTTTGTAGGTGGTTTTCACTGGTTGTATATGATCGGTGCCATTATTTTTATTTCGTTGTTATGGTATCAGCATAGCATTGTAAAACCAAACGATCTGAGCAGAGTTAATTTGGCCTTTGGAACAACTAATGGGATTGCCAGTGTGGTATTCTCCATTTTTGTTTGTGCAGATATGTATTTCATTAAATGAAAATATCTTTAAAAACTATTCGATCAGCATTCACAAGAAAACGTATTCTTATTTTTCTGCTTTTTGTATTTTGTATTGTTTGGTATTGTAACTATTTTCTTGAAAAGGAAGCCGCTCCTTATTTGTATCATGATATCAATAAGCTTCCAAAAGTAAGAGTAGCCTTGGTACTGGGTACATCCAATAAACGAGCCAATGGCGATTCAAACTCCTATTTTACCAATCGAATGAAGGCTGCGTATGATCTGTATCATTATGGGAAAGTAAAGAAACTTATTTTAAGTGGTGATAACAGTAAAGATTATTATAACGAACCCAAGATGATGCGAAAAGCATTGATGAATATGGGGGTGCCGGATTCTGTTCTGGTATTGGATTACGCGGGTTTGCGAACATTTGACAGCATGATCAGAGCCAAGGATGTTTTTGGATTGGATTCGGTAATGGTGGTTTCACAACGATTTCATAATGAACGCGCTGTTTTTATTGCACGAAAAAATGGTATGGCGGCATTTGGTTATAATGCCAGTAATGTGATGTATCAAAACCAATTGAAAGTGAAGTTCAGAGAAGTTTTCGCGAAGGTTAAATGTATATTGGATGTGTATGTGCTCAACACAAAACCAAAATTTTTAGGCGAAAAGATAAAAGTGTAATTAAATAAATTTACATTTTCTGCTCGCAAATGCACACATGCGCAAAAGGATCAAGCCATGCTTAAAGCGTGAAATATTTGTTTCGCCATAAGTACGCTCGCGATAACGAATAGGCACTTCAACTATTTTTAAGTTTAATTTGTGTGCGCCAAATAAAAGATCAAAATCACCAAAAGGATCAAATTCACCAAAGTATTTTCTGTTCTTGGTCAGTTTAATGTAATCCGTTCTAAACATCACCTTTGTTCCGCATAAGGTATCTTTAAAACGTTGTTCCAATAACCAGGTAAATGCCCAACTGAAGAAATGATTTCCCAAATAATTCAAGAAACGCATTGCTTCTTTATCCATTGGATAAACCAAACGCGTACCATTTATAAAATCGCCTTTTCCGCTCGCAATGGCATTGTAAAATTTAGGGATATCCTCAGGTGGCACGGTTAGATCGGCATCTAAGATCATTAAAATATCGCCTGTTGCAATTTTATAGCCTTCACGCACAGCATCTGCTTTTCCTTTACCTTTTTGCTGACCAATTTTTATATCATGCGTAGCGGCGTATTTCTTTTGTATTTCCTGAATTTTAGTCCAGGTATCATCAGTACTGTTTCCTTCAATAAAAATGATCTCAACATGTTTGCCAAATTTAGGTAAACGCAAAATGGCATTCTCAATATTCCCGCTTTCATTACGTGCCGGAATAACAACGGTTGTAGAGTATTTATTTTCGTAAGCTTCGTTATGCGTTTCAGGTAATAGTTTAGCAAAACTGTAAATATTAAAACTGAAAAAGCGGAAAAACGGAAATTTAGCGAAGTACTTATTTAAAATAAATGAAAGAAGTGGAATGTAAAGTGGAAAGATCAAACGTTTGGTGTTGCGGAACACATCAAATCCTGACACAAATAATAAATTATTAATGTCGCGGGTACTTAACCAGTTTTGCCAAGGCGTACGTTGTTTTAAACCAATGGCTTCGGCAAATTTTATAACAGGTTCCCAAAACGAATTATAATATTGAACAATGATCTTGGTGTTGGGATGGCAGCATTTTTTAATTTGCTCAAACACATTTTGAATGTCGTCAACAAACCCAATTAAATTACTTACTAAAATGAGATCAAAAGTTTGATTCAATTCAATTTGGTTGGCATCCATCAATACAAAATCAATGTTTTTTGTACCGTGTTTTTCCTTGGCCCAGGCAATGTATTCCTCACTAAAATCAATCCCCACTTTTTTAGAAGCGGGAATGTGCGCTAAAAGGTCACCACTACCGCATCCTACTTCCAAAACCGAGCTGTCTTCGTGAGCGTAATAATTGCAGTAATCGGTGATCTCTTGCCAATAATATTTACTGATCACGCGTTTCTTGCGTTTTTTGGCAATTGAATTAAAGTAGTCTTTAAATTTATTTTTAGTAATTGGCTCCATTATGGTGCCGTAAAAATAAGGAATTAAAAATTAATATATATTTGTAATCTCATATTTCGTTATAATGTTTAAAAGCTGGCTACCTATCACTCGTATCAAGATCTTTGGCGCAAAGATCCTGTATAAACTCACTACTTTGTTTGTAGGGAAGGAAAGACGTGTGATAGACAGAGATGGCGTTAAATACGAGGTTGATCTGGCAGAAGGGATCGAATTATCCTTGTTTCTTTTCGGGAAGTTCCAAAGTCATATTACCAATAATTCATTCCTTAAAATAAAGGATGATTTTACCATTATAGATATTGGCGCCAATGTGGGGTTAATGACCATGCAATTCGCAAAATTGGTTCCTAAAGGCAATGTGTATTCTTTTGAGCCTACTTTTTATGCCTTAGAGCGTTTAAAGCGTAATTTGGAATTGAATCCTGAATTAGCCAAGCATGTAACGGTTATCAATTCATTTGTTTCTGAAAGATCAGATGCTAATCCGAATATTGTTGCTTATAGCAGTTGGAAAGTGAATGGGGAAAGAGGAGATAGCGATCATCCCGTACATTTAGGTACACCAAAAAATTCAGAGGGCGTTCCTTCGATCAGTTTAAATGATTTTTGTGAGAAGCAAGGAATTCAAAAGATCGATTTTATTAAGATCGATACAGATGGTCATGAGTATGAGGTTTTCAAAGGCGCAGATAAGGCCATTGCTAAATATAAACCGGTGATCATTTTTGAAATTGGATTATATGTAATGGATGAGAAAAAGATCTCGTTTGATTTCTATTATAACTATTTCAAGAATTTAAATTACCGATTGGTAGATACTAAAACAGAGAAAGAGGTTGATCTGACCAATTACACCAAGTATATTCCAAAGAATGGTAGTACCGATCTGATCGCCTTACCAAAGTAATTACTTCTTTTCGATCAATACATTAAAGCTAAATTCAAAAGGCTTGTCGTTGTTCTCAACAATATATTCGCGTGTGATCAATTGTGTTTTACCTTCGTCAATTAATGTGAATTTGTAATTCAACTGGTCAAAAAAATCAAAGAATTCAATTGCAGAAGTTCCCGCGCGCTTAAAGCCATGCGGCCAGTATTCAGCAATGATCTTGATGTAGTTGTTGGAGGTCAATAGCTGCTTCATCCCTTTAAAAGCAGTCAATTCAAAGCCTTGAATATCTATCTTAATGAAATCAACTTTCTCAATTTTTTTGAGTTCCAATAATCCATCAATACTATTCGCGTTGATCTCTTCAACCGAGTCGTAATTATTCACAGGATAGGTACGATGATCTACATTCAGTAATTTTGATCTGTATACTTTGATCACTTCCGACTTATTGGAAACAGCCAAATTGAATAAAGAGATATTATTAATCCCCTTTGTGTTCTTTACTAAATAATTAAAATTGGTTTTATCGGGTTCAAAGCAATAAACCTTTCCGTTTTGCCCAACAATGTTTGAAATGATCTTGGCGTAAAAGCCAATGTTGGCGCCAATATCCAGCACATGATCTCCGGGTTTTATTAGCTTTTTAAGTAGCTCAATTTCGTGATGATCGTTCTTGTTCTTAAAACGTGTATAGGTAAAATTATAAAGCGGAAAGCAATTCTTATAAAGCCAATTGCCAATTTTTATTTTCGTGTAATTAAAATCCATATTAGTACTTGATCTCGTATAACGATGCTTCTTCAACTTCTCCAATTGTTTTTACCAAACGCAATTTATCAGGGTATTTTTGAGCGATAGGGTAGGCAATGTTGTGAAGGGTATTGATGATCTCTCCTGTATTTTTTGATGGATCGATACGTAAACTGGCCAATAAAATATGCGTTACGTGATTGCGTTTTAAAATGGCCAAAGCACTATCAGGGTTCGATTGATTGGTATTAGGATCTCTTCCAAAAACTGAATACACCGGAAAGAAATGTTTACCTTTTCCGTAAACGAAACTCATTGGCGCTTTGCGGCAGGCAATTAAACTCGTTTGCGGCAAACTATCGGCACACCAAGCACTGATCTTTAAATAATTTTGCCAATCAGGTGTGTAACCGTAATAAATATCGCCTTTTAAATTTTTGGTTACGATCGGAATATTCTTTACACCTCTCGAAAAGCTGGAGATGAACATGGAGATCGTAACGATTAAAATAAGACCTATGAAAAGAACTTGGTTAAAGTTATCCTTCTTAAAAAGCTCATATAAACCATAAGTAATGCCTAACAACAAGGCCGGCATATGCACCATGATAAAACGGGGCTGATCCCATCTTGCCTGCAGTACAAAAAATGTTCCGAATGAAATGGTGCCTGCAAATAATACCAAAAAGGTTATAATGGTTTGTTTGTTTTTTATTGCTTTATACAATCCAAAAAATGTAAGTGCTAAAACAATGAGTGATAAGAATACCAAAGCCGGACTCATCTTTGCAACCATTTCTCCATTCTGTTCGATCATTTCTCTTCCCGCGTATTGCTCATCCATAAAACCAAGTATCTGGTAGAAACGCTTGCCTAAGTATAAACCTATATTATCAGTAAAACGACCAATGAATCCTGCAAGGTCTTCCTGACCTTGAGATGCATCGTAAGGATCTTTGTTCAATAGGATACCCATTTGTGATTTGTACTGTATGGCTGAATCGCCCCAAACCAAACCTTTAATGAACTCGTATAAGAATTTGAAGATGCCGAATGATACCATTGAAATGGCCAGTTTTCTGTATTCTTTTTTAAAGAAGTAATAAGCGGCAATGGCAGCAATACCAAATATCAAAATGTTCTTTGCCAATGTAAGAACCATCATCAAAAAGCCTAGGAATAACCATCTTTTATAATCAATTTTAATGTTATCACTAATTGGGTTATCGCCAAAGTTGTAATTGCAAAAGAAGTAAAAGAAGGATGCCTGAACAACCATGTAAAATGCTTCAGAAAAAGTTTGACTCGAATAATACAAGATCAAATGATTGATGCATATGAACGTGAATACAAAGTATTTTAAAATTTCAGGAACTTTTTTATCAATGGCCTTGTAATACAATACCGAACCAATAACAAAAAAAAGCAAAGAGAAAATTTTAAAAACGATCAAATTGGTACCAAACATTAAGGTTAATAACGCCAGAAACATTGGGTACATGGGCGCATTGGCCGTGTAATAATAATTAGGGAATTCATGTACGTATTTATATCCTGCTTCTATGTATAGCGAATCGTCATGCGCTTCACTTACACGTGCGTTGAAGTTTATTAATGCTAAAACAATACCTGAAAATAAAATGATATAAAATGTACGTTTTTCAGATAAGGTTTTACTTAATCGATCGTAAACAGATGATGCTGCTGAACTTTTTTTTACTACAGTTTTTTGTGCCTTAGCCATGTGCTATGTGTTCAATTTTTTGAAATGTAAAAATACTATTAATTCTCGTCGCCGCTTTCCTCTTTTGTTTCCTTTTCGGTCATGTTATTTCTAACGAAATTGTTTTTAGCAGCCTCACTACCAATGGTAAATTGGAAAGATGGTCCTTTTTCAACATCCTGTTTTCTGCTCTTCGGCTTCAATTCCTTAATAATGTTGTTGAATTCCTGATTGGAGCTTACAGCTTTCATGGTACCATTTACAAATTCAAAGAAATACCAGGTGTTTGGATCGGGCGATAGATAAATATAGATCCTGTCTTTTTTGTTCCTGGTCTTCTCTATCTTGATCATACCCGGAAACTCACGGTTTATCTCATTCTTTAAAATATTTCCTAATCCAATATTGCCATCCGTTATAAACGCTTTTTTACTTGGATTATAACGCATGTTTAACTTATTAAAGAAAAATGTTTTTTCAATTTCATCAGGAAAACGACGTATGCTTCCATCTAAATTTAATTCGGTGATCAAGTTATCTGCTCTGTCTTTTCCTACAAATTCAGCTAAGCCTTTAGTAAAGAATTCTGATCCGAAATCAGTTGCTGGCGAACTGTTGGCATATATCTGTAGATCTTTAGCCATTGCTTTTAATGCCTTGCTTTCAAAAAAGAAATTACAGGTCATCATTAAATTGATATCAACCGAATCATTTAAAAAGTGAGTGGCATTACCAACTGTTTTCACTTCAACCTGACCAAGATCGGCACCAAGTTCAAATTTACCTTCGCCGTATACATTACAATTTTCGGTATTTAAACTTAAGTAATTACCCGGTAAATTTTGTTCAACCAATTTTTCTTTATTGGAAATTCGGTATTCTTTTGCTTCGGTTTCAAAAGTTAAATAACCATCAGCATTTACTAATTCTCGGTCACTTCTCGCATTTCGTAAGGATAAGAATCCTGAATAAACAGCAGTTGTATCAAGTGAATACATGATAGCATTCACAACCGGTCTGCCATTCATATCCACGGCATCTTTTGGAATAGGGATCATGATATCTTTAGGATTGATCTCGCCGTTGAATTTCAAATAAGCTTTTTTGATACGTTTACAGCCGTGAACAATTTGTGTACCTCCGTCAAAAAATAAATACTGGTTACTTGCTTCTAAACGTACATTTCCGGCAAAGCTAAAGTAATCGTTGAACTTGAATTTATCTTTCTCGGCAATTTTACCTGTTGCTATGGTTTGAAATTGTGTATCTGGTTGAATAGTATTGAATTTAATTAAAAAGGCATTATCGTTCTCATCGAGGTATTGGTATTCGCCATTTGCAATATAAGATCTGCGCGCAAAAATATTCGCTGTTACGTTTCTGATCGTATGATAACGTGTAACAGTATTAGCAAGGATCTTTGCTTTCTCTAATGTATCCATCACCGCATTTTTAAAAATGGTTACCTCTCCGTTATCAGGGAAAATACGTGCATCGGCAACATTTATAAATGGTACGTTCTTACAATTGATGATGTATTTACGTGTGTTGTATTTAGCGGCTGGTGCAAAAAAGCGTAATGAATCCTGTTTTGGATGGATGCTGATAAATTGTGGACCTTCGAGATCGAGGGCGTTCTCAACATCAGCATCCAGTTTCTTCTGGTCATCACCCAATTCAATATCCTCATTATCCATGAACCATTTGAAACGATCCATATAGGCAATGTATTGGTTCTTATCAAAGCGCACGTATGAACCATCACCGTTAGTGATAAATTGTCCTTCACGTTTATCAAAGTCAATTGTGGAGTTTACGTTAACGGTTGAAAAGGTAAATCCATCTTCATTAAAGGCTTTTAAGTGAAAGTCTGCTGTATCGGCAAAAAACTTTCGTTTAATAAATAGGATCTTCCCCGAAACCAGATCGGCTTTTTCAAAATCCACTCGGCCATTCCCTGTTAATTCTTTTTTGGTTAGATCAAAGCGTCCTGTAAAATCCGATTTTTCTTTATAGATCTTGAATGGTTTTTTAATGTTGGTTGTTTGTAAAATATCCTTGTAAGGTTTGTAATGTAGTTTAACTGTATCACCATGTGTTACCGGAAACTCAGGCGAATCCTGTTCTTTTACATCAAATGTTTGAGCCACCGCGTTGGTTGAATCAGGGAAGAAAAGAAAATCGTTTGAATGTGAAGTTGACGGACCAAATTTCAGATCACCGGTTCCTCTTAAACCTTTGTCACTTAGTCGGATCTCTGCGTCGTAATTTGCTTTACCGCCATAAATTGGAAAGCCACCTTCTGGTGTTTTGCGTATAAAACCTAGTGAATAATCTTTTTGAAGTGTTAGTTTCTCTCTGAAATTCGGAAAGATACCCGCCGAAGAAAAATCACCATCTAATTGTAAACTTTCATTTCTGAAATTATCTAAACTATCTAGTGTAAATGGATCTACCTTAAAATAAAATTTGTCGCGATCATAAACGCCTTTAAAGGTTGATCGTTTATCGTAATAGGTATAACTTTCTTTAAAACTTTGGAATTGAGGGAATGTTGGCGCTTTTGCCCAACCACTTTTGTTTCTTGGTCCATCGATGCGTAATTCACCATTAGCATTTTCAATAACCGTTTTTACGCGTTTATAGGCATAATTCCCATTAATATCCGGTTCGTTCGAAACCACAAAGATCCGGATGGAATCAATGGTATTCATTTTGATCTTGAATTTTTCGTAATCAAATAAAAAATCTTTTCCATAAAATTCAAGTTTTCCGGAAGAGGTTAATCCGCTATATTCAAAATTTCTATTCTTTTTTACGTTTACCTCCTGGTTCAATGGGAATACAAAAACCTTTTGTGTATCACTTAAAAGTATTTCCTTAACGCCTCTGATCTTTAGATCGTAATTGTTGTTCACTAAATTTAAAGTGGCGTTATCTTTACCCGGTAATACCGAGTGAAAGGTGATAATGTCGTAATCTTTTTTGTGTTTGTTGTATAAGATATAATCTTTTAAACGCGTTTTAATTTTTACGATATCAGTTTCAGGATTATAATCAACCAAACCATTTATTGCTACTTTAAATAAGATTGGACGAAGATCTACAGCTAAGTATTTCATGTATTTGGCCAGATCAACAGCTGTAAAAACAGAATCGCCGGTGGTGGTGTAATATTCATTTATCTTTTGAACAATACTGGCATTATCGTTACCGCGAATATTCTCGTATCTACTTTTGCTAAAAAAGTTTGCCGATTCAAAATAAGCCTCGCCTTGGAAGTTAATTGGTAAGAAATTGAAATTAACGGAAGGTTGATCTATATCCCAGGTTAATTGCTCAAAATACATATCTAGCATATGAAAAGTATTGCTAAATGGTGTTTTTTGTAAACCATCATCTAAACGTAACATGGTGATCCTTCTTTTATCAACCTGATAAGTAAAACTTAAACCGGGATGTGTGATCGAATCTTTATCTAAAATGAATTTAATGTAAGCCGGGTTGGTCACAATTTTTTCTTTACTCATTCCAAATGAACGCGCACTTACTTCAAGGAATTTTGCACCATTACGTTTGAAAATGATCTTAGCCGGACTACCGGGTGTTCCTGATCCTACAAATTTAGGACCACGCATACCAAAACCGCCATCGTAATCAACATCCGGATAAATATTTTTTACAACTAATCGTTTACTGTATGAATCAAAACGAGGATAGGTAGCTTCTCCGTTTTCAGTCATGATGCGATCAGTTAATTTACCTAATTGTGGTTTTTCAAAGAATTGCTTTCCAACAAAAGTTGCTGAGTCGCTTGTATAATTACCGGCCTTGCAATCAATGTCAAATCGTTTTAAAGTAGCAAATACACCGGCATCTAAACCGCATCTTGCCCAACTTACTTTACCGCCTTTGCAATAAAACCTTCCTGTGTTTGGGTAATAAACACCATTTGTGTTTTCAACAGCAATACTATCTCCGCGCGGATTCAGGCCAATCAAAGTAACATTTTTCATTGTAACTTTTGGTACCGAATCGTATTCAAAAGAATAGGTGTGTTCTGCTAAGTAATAAATGTATGATGGCGATTTGTAAAGGATGTTATCTTTAAATGCATTTTCGCCAAGTGTTAAGAAGTCCTGAATATTCTTATTCACTTTACTATTCATCATTTTCTCGGCACACTTTTGATATTTTTCAAAATTCTCAAATGGCTGTTTACTTTCAATGTAATTGTAAATGATATTGAAGTAACTTAAAAAGAATGGATTTGGCTTTAAACGTTTTGCAGCCATTAAATTAGATGTTTTAATGATGATCTCTTTAAAATAACCGGCTACATAGTTTTGTTCCCATTTGGTGATAAAATCTTTCATATAACCTTCTGCTTCAATACGGCTTCCGGTATTATCAATGAAATACAAATTAAGATCGTTAATGAACTTTATAGTGTCGTTCGATAATTGTTCTTTTTTTTGTGCATTACCTGATAGGAACATCAAGCATAAAAGGGAGAATAGTAGTTTGCGCATATAAGCGTTGTTTAATTTAATTCGTATTCTAAATTTGGAAACTTATTTAACTCGTTGATCAATTCTTCTGAAATGGCGATCTTGCTTTTCTTTGAGAACAACTTCACATTCATGTTCTCTTTTTTATCTTCAACGTAAAACTCAACATTGCATTTTCCTTGATACGATCCTAATACCTGATCGAGTTGATTGATGAATTGTTCAGTTATACTTTCCAGTTCCATTTTTAATTTAAGATTAGAGAAAGCACTTTCTTTTACATTCTCCAGCAATTCCATTTTCTGGATCTTTAATTCTAAACTTCCCGGTTGATTGTATCGTTCCTGAATTCGGGCCTTAACGTATACAAATAAATTTTGCACCATGAATTTGTTGAACTCCACATAATCTTTACTGAATAACATCAGCTCAACACTGCCATTATAATCCTCGATCATGATCTTACCAAAGGCATTTCCTGTTTTGCTGGTGCGATGTTCAAAGCCTGTAACAATTCCGCCAAAGGTCACTTCTTTATTCTTAAATGGTTCAAGACCCGCTTTTAATTGAGCACAATTGGCGTTGCATTGATGTTTTAAGATCAGTTGATACGGATCAAGCGGGTGACCGGAAATAAAGAAACCTACTACTTCTTTTTCTTTACTTAGTTTGGTTAAGATATCCCATGGTTCAACTTTTGGTAATTGCGGTTCGCTAATGGCAACCTCTTCATCACCTCCAAATAATGAAGCTTGCGAAGTATCGTTTCCTGTTTTTGTTTGATTGCAATATTTGATCATTAATTCGGTCAACGAGTTATTCATATCGTTCTCCTCCTTAAAGAACATGGCTCTATGAATACCTTCGAAATTATCGAATGCACCGGCCAAAGCTAAATTTTCAATTGATTTTTTATTGATGGTCTTGCTATCCAAACGTTGCGCCAGATCAAATACACTGGTGAATTTCCCGTTCGTATCTCGCTCTTCAACCATTGCTGTGATCACATTCTCACCAACACCCTTGATACTTGCCATGCCAAAACGAATATCCCCATTTGGCATTACACTAAATTTACCGTAACCTTCATTCACATCCGGACCAAGAACTTTAATGCCCATGCGTTTACACTCTTCCATAAAGAAGGTGATCTTTTCAATGGCGCCCGAATGATTTAATACCGAAGCCATGAATTCGCTTGGGTAATGCGCCTTTAAAAAACCGGTTTGAAATGCTAAGTATGCGTAACAAGTAGAGTGTGATTTGTTGAACGCGTAACTTGCAAATGCTTCCCAATCTTTCCAAACTTTTTCTGCAACAGTTGTATCATGTCCATTTGATTTACATCCTTCCAAAAATTTGCTCTTCATTTTATCAAGAACATCTTTTTGTTTTTTACCCATTGCCTTACGCAAGGTATCGGCATCACCTTTGGTAAAGTTGGCCAGTTTTTGCGATAAACGCATTACCTGCTCCTGATAAACCGTAATACCGTATGTTTCTTTTAAGAACTCATCCATTCCTTGCAAATCGTAAGTGATCTGCTCACGGCCATGTTTACGATTGATGTAATTAGGGATGTATGCTAAAGGACCCGGACGATAAAGCGCGTTCATGGCAATAAGATCAGAGAAAGCATCTGGCTTTAGTTCCTTTAAATATTTTTGCATACCAACACTTTCAAACTGAAAGATACCGTTGGTTTCGCCGCGTTGAAATAATTCTAATGTTTGAAGATCAGCAAAGTCTATCGCGTCAATATCAATATCAATATTGTTACGAAGCTTAATGAATTTTAATGCATCTTTAATAATGGTCAATGTACGTAAACCAAGGAAGTCCATTTTTAATAACCCGGCATTTTCCGCAACAGAGTTATCAAATTGGGTCAATAACATGTTACTGTCCTTTGGTTTTGTAACCGGCACAAACTTCCGCATATCATCCGGTGTAATGATCACACCGCAGGCATGCACACCTGTGTTACGCACCGATCCTTCAAGTTCGTATGCTTGTTTTAATACAGTCGATTCTAAATTATTTCCTTCTGCTAATTTTCTGAAGTTATTAGATTGCTCAACGATCTCTCGTCGGTCTTTTATCTTCTCTAAATATTTTTCATCAATACCATTTGGTTTTAAAAGCGATTTAAGATCAGCCTCTAAACTATCAGGAAATGATTTTGCTAATTTATCTGCATCCGGTAAAGGCAAGTTCATTACACGCGCCGTATCTCTGATAGCAGATTTTCCGCCCATGGTGCCATAAGTAATGATCTGCGCTACCTGATTAAAACCATATTTATTAATAACATAGTCAATTACTTTATCACGACCTTCATCATCAAAGTCAATATCTATATCGGGCATGCTGATACGATCGGGATTCAAGAAACGCTCAAAGAGGAGGTCGAATGCAATGGGATCAACATTGGTAATTCCTAAACAATAGGCAACGGCGCTACCGGCGGCACTACCACGGCCCGGACCAACACTCACACCCATTTCGCGCGCTTTGGTTGTAAAGTCGGAAACGATCAAGAAGTAACCCGGAAAGCCCATGCGTTCCATAGTTGCCAATTCAAAATCCAAGCGCTCTTTTATTTCAGGCGTTAGATCCGGATAACGTTTTTTAGCGCCTTCGTACGTTAAATGTTTTAAGTATGCATTCTCTCCGCGCTTGCCTTTTCCTTCGTCATTAGGATCTTCATCACGAGGATCTTTAAATTCTTCAGGAATGTCAAATTTCGGAAGTAGTACATCTCGCCCAAGTTTAAATGCTTCAATCTTATCTACAATTTCGTTGGTGCATTCAATGGCTTCAGGTATATCTGCAAAAAGTTTTTGCATTTCCTGAGGTGCTTTCAAATAGAACTCGTTGTTAGGCATGCCGTATCTAAAACCTCTACCGCGACCTACAGGCGTTTCTTTCAATTCACCATCCTTTACACAAAGTAAAATATCATGCGCCTCAGATCCTTTCTTGTCAATGTAATAATTGTTGTTGGCTGCAAAATATTTTACGTTGTGTTTTTTTGCAAAGCGAAGCAACACTTCATTTACGTGATCTTCATCCGGTAAATTGTGTCGGTTCAACTCCACATAAAAGTCATCACCAAAATTTTCTTTATACCATAAAAAAGCTTGCTCGGCTGCTTCTTCACCAACATTTAATATCAAATTCGGAACTTCTCCTTGCAACGAACCAGTTGTTACGATCAGATCGGATTTGTATTGCAATAAAAATTCTTTATCAATACGAGGTACATAGTAATAGCCTTCCGTAAATCCTTCGCTACTTAAGCGCGATAGATTCTCATATCCTTTTTTGTTCTTTGCTAAAAAGGGAATGGCGTAACCATTATCTTGTTTTGATTTATCAAAATGATTTTTACAAACGTAAAGCTCGCAACCAATGATACATTTTAATTCATTCTTTTTCTCACCTTGCTTTTCACCTTTGTCAATGCCCTCGTTATGCGCTTTAATACTTTTGTTTTGCTTATCTACCGATTGCCAAAAAATAAATGCACCATACATGTTCCCATGATCGGTAATAGCAATTCCTTTACTGTTGAATTCGGCAGCTTTTTTTACAAGGTCGCCAATATCGCTGGTAGATTGTAGAACTGAGTATTGCGTGTGATTGTGAAGATGATTAAATGTGATCTCTGAAGATATAGGCAGGTTTTCAGATACTTCTACCTTCTGACTTTTAACTTCTGCTTTCTCACCCTTTCTTTCTTTCCACTTTTTTTCGTGTGCTAAAAGTTCAGTTAGATCAGGAGCTATGTATTTAAGTTGATTTAATTTTTCGCCGGTTATTTCTTTTACTTTGGTGATCTCACGTTTGATGATCTCAAAGAAAACTTTAGCAGTTGCGGCAACGTCAAATGCTGCATTGTGCGCTTCGGCGAATGAATCGTTAAATAACTTCGTGTATAATTCAGTTAAAGTAGGCCATTTGAATTTTCCGCCTTTACCGCCCGGAATGGCGCAGTATTCGGTTGTTTGATCGTTCTTGGTATCAATTACCTGTTTGCCTTCAAAAATATTCGGCAAACCGCAACGTAAAAATTCAGAACCAATGATATTGATATCAAACTCAATGTTATGTCCGCATAAATAGCTCGTTTTATTGATCACTTCAGCAAACTGAAGTAAGATCGTTTTAAGATCTTCACCTTCTTCAATAGCACGTTCATTGGTAATACCATGTATTTGCACCGCATTAAAGGGTATGGTATATCCTTCGGGTTTAATGACGATCGAACGATGATCCAATAAGGCACCGCTATCATCATGCAATTGCCAGGCAATTTGTACCATGCGGGGCCAATTATCAAAATCAGATAATGGAGCATTGTAATTACGTGGTAATCCTGTGGTTTCGGTGTCAAATATTAAGAACATGGTTTGGTTTTTATATCCTTTAAATTTAATAAACGAATGCCAATTTTTTTGGTTTGTTGATAACAATTAAAAATGGTTGAAAAACAAGTGGGTTAAGGCTAAAGCCCCTATTTAAATTTAAAGAATTTGCTTAAAACTTATTCAATTGTCAATCAAAAATTAACCTTATTTTTGATAAACTTTTTTAATTATGCCTTCATTTGATATAGCGAGTAAGATCGACGGACAATTGTTAGACAATGCCATTAATGTGGCACGAAAAGATATTTTAAACCGTTGGGATTTTAAAGACAGCAAAAGCACAATTGAATTGAATAAAAAAGATCTGATCATTAATATTTCAACCGAAAATGATATGCGTTTGGATGCGATCATTGATGCGATACACTCGCGAATGATCACGCAGGGATTGGATCCCAGAGGTTTGGATGAGAGTAAGGAACATTACCCGAGCGGACCATTGATCAAAAAAGATATTAAAGTTCGTCAGGGTATTGATAAAGAAGTTTCAAAGAAAATTTTAAAGGATATTAAGGATAGTAAATTAAAAGTTACTTCTCAAATTATGGATGACATCATTCGTGTGAGCAGTAAAAGTATTAACGATCTGCAAGGTGTGATCGCTATTTGCAGAAAGGGCGATTACGAAGTTCCTTTGCAATTCATAAATATGAAGTAACCCATGATCATTAGAAGCAAAGCACCTTTAAGAATCGGATTAGCAGGCGGAGGAACAGATGTTAGTCCGTACTCTGAATTATTTGGTGGCGCCATTTTAAATGCCACCATTAATTTATACGCGTACTCAACCATTGAGCCATTGAACAATGGTAAAATAGAGTTTGTGATCGATGGCACAAACGAGCGCATGACATTTGATTCGGCAACCGAATTACCGATTGTAAAAGAGTTTGAATTATTTATTGGAGTATATAACCGAGTTGTAAAACAATTTAAGACCGGAGCGCTTTCTTTTCGTTTAACTACATTTATTGAAGCACCTCAAGGTTCAGGATTAGGAACTTCGTCAACATTGGTGGTATCAATGCTTGGCGCCTTTGTTGAGTGGTTTAAATTACCATTGGGCCAATATGATATTGCGCATTTAGCTTATGAGATCGAACGTGTTGATCTTAAAATGTCGGGCGGAAAACAAGATCAGTACGCTGCTACTTTTGGTGGATTTAATTTCATGGAATTTTTCGGGAATGATAAAGTGATAGTAAATCCCTTGCAATTAAAACCCGAGATCATTAATGAATTAGAAATGAATTTGCTGCTTTACTTTACCGATACACAGCGCCTTTCGGCCAAGATCATTAATGAGCAAGTGAAGAATGTGAATGAAAAAAATGAGAAAAGTGTAGAGGCCATGCATAATTTAAAAGAGCAGGCGCATCAAATGAAAGATGGTTTGTTGCGTGGTGAGCTCAATAAAATTGGAGAGATATTACACTTTGGTTGGCAAAATAAAAAGAATATGGCCAGCAGTATTTCAAATGAATTAATAGATAAGATCTATACAACAGCGATAGAAAACGGTGCATCAGGAGGTAAGATATCCGGCGCGGGTGGAGGGGGTTTTATGTTCTTTTACTGTCCCGGAACTACAAAAATTAAAGTTGCAAGAGCCATTGAAGCATTAGGCGGAAAAATGCAATCGTTTCATTTTACAGGCCATGGTTTAACTACATGGACCATTAACTAAATTTATTATGAGCACAAACGTTATAACAAAAACAGATTTTAATTTTAAAGGACAAACAAAAGTTTATAAAGGAAAAGTACGCGATGTGTACACCATAAACGATAAATATTTGGTAATGGTTGCCAGTGACCGTATCAGCGCATTTGATGTGGTTTTACCAAAAGGTATTCCTTACAAAGGGCAAGTGTTGAATCAACTCGCCGAATATTTTTTGAATGCTACTCGCGATGTAGTTCCTAATTGGCTTTTAGCAACACCGCATCCATCGGTAAGTATTGGTAAAATGTGCCAGCCTTTTAAGGTTGAAATGGTAATTAGAGGATATTTAGCGGGTCACGCTGCACGAACCTATAATAGCGGTTTACGCACTTTGTGTGGTGTAAGTTTACCGGAAGGATTGAAAGAGAATGACCAATTACCGGAGCCTATCATTACACCAACTACTAAAGCGAGCGAAGGTCATGATGAGGATATTAGTAAAGAAGAGATCATCAAGCAAGGTATTGTAAGTAAAGAACATTACGAGCAGCTGGAAAAGTATACACGCGCTTTGTATCAACGTGGACAGGAGATGGCTAAAAAAATGGGTTTGATATTAGTTGATACAAAATATGAATTTGGTTTGCATGATGGAAAGATCTGTTTAATGGATGAAATTCATACACCTGATTCGTCGCGTTATTTTTATTTGGAAGGATATGAAGAGCGTCAGAAAAAAGGCGAAGAACAAAAGCAATTAAGTAAAGAATTTGTTCGTCGTTGGTTGATAGATAATGGCTTTCAAGGCAAGGATGGGCAACAGATTCCGGAGATGAGTGATGCCTGGATCAACGAGATCAGCGAGCGTTACATTGAATTATTTGAAAAAGTAACCGGTCAGAAATTTGTTAGACACAATACCGGAAATAACTTATCGGACATAG
>JBIKKW010000195.1:0-4037 GCA_044360115.1 Bacteroidia bacterium | reverse complement strand
ATTGTAAAAACACCATTTTCATCACTAACCGTACCTACACTTTTGCCTTTAATACCAATGCTGGCAAAGGGTATAGCCTCACTGGCAGCTCTGTCGTAAACTTTTCCGCTGATTGTAATTTGTGCTTCTATGATGCTGCTTAAGCAAATAAAAAGTAAGGTAAAGTATCTCATAAATTATATGTTTTGTAGTAAGACGTTTGATTGACTTAAAAAGTTACAAGTAACGGTTAAATGTAACTAAAACCTGTGATATTCAGAAAAATAGAGCTATCCATTTGTTTTAAAATCATTATCTTTGTGCCCTTATTTTAAAAGAGCATGATCACAGTTTCAAACGTAAGTTTACAATATGGCAAGCGCGTATTGTTTGATGAAGTAGATGTAAAATTTACACCCGGCAATTGTTATGGTATTATTGGCGCTAATGGTGCCGGTAAATCAACATTTATGAAGATATTAAGTGGTGAGATAGATCCTACAAAAGGTATTGTATCCATTACGCCGGGTCAGCGTATGAGTGTATTAAAACAAAATCATACCGAGTACAATGAGTTTACCGCGCTGGATACGGTTATCATGGGAAATAAGCGCCTTCATTCGTTAATGAAAGAAAAAGATGCTATTTACGCGAAGGCCGATTTTACAGAGGAAGATGGAATAAAAGCGAGTGAGTTGGAAGCAGAATTTGCAGAGTTAAATGGATGGAATGCAGAGAGTGATGCCGCTGAAATGCTTACCAATATGGGTATTAAGCCCGATGATCATTACAAATTGGTGAAAGACCTCAATGGTAAAGAGCGCGTGAAAGTATTATTAGCGCAAGCTTTATTTGGTAACCCCGATCTGTTATTGCTGGATGAGCCAACCAACGACTTGGATATTGAGACCATCACCTGGCTTGAAGATTTTTTAGCTGATTTTACCAATATTGTTATTGTTATCAGTCACGATCGTCACTTTTTAGATGCGGTATGTACCCACATTTGTGATATTGATTTTGGAAAACTACAAACCTACACAGGTAACTATAGTTTCTGGTATCAAATGAGCCAGTTGCAATTAAAGCAACGCAGCGATCAAAATAAAAAGATAGAAGATAAACGTGCCGAATTACAGGATTTCGTTCGTCGATTTAGTGCCAATGCGAGTAAGAGCCGCCAGGCAACATCACGTAAAAAATTATTGGATAAATTAACGGTTGATGAAATTCCGGCAAGTACAAGACGCTATCCGGGCATCATCTTCAAACAAGAGCGTGAAGCGGGTGATCAGATTTTATTGATCGATCATTTAAGTAAGAAAAATTCGGAAGGCGAATACTTTTTTAAAGATGTTCACATTAATGTAAAAAAGGGAGATAAGATCGCTTTCATCAGCAGAAATCAGTTAGCGATCACAGCCTTGTTCAATATTTTAGCGGATATTGATAAGCCTGATACAGGTACCTATGATTTTGGAACAACCATTTTTAAAGCGCATTTACCAAATGATAACGGAAGTTATTTTAAAGGCGATTATAATTTAATTGATTGGTTGCGCCAGTATAGTAAGGATAAAGATGAGACCTACATTCGCGGATTTTTGGGTAAGATGTTGTTCAGTGGCGAAGAGGTTTTGAAAAAAGTAAGTGTATTGAGTGGGGGAGAGAAAGTACGTTGTATGACCAGCAGAATGATGTTGGCTAACCCTAACTTTTTAATATTGGAAGAACCTACTAACCACTTGGATCTCGAAAGTATTATTGCATACAACGATGCGTTAAAGGATTATACAGGTACGATTTTATTTACGAGTCATGACCACGAATTGATGCAAACGGTTGCTACACGCGTGATCGAATTAACGCCAAAAGGAATTATTGATAAAGCCATGACCTACGATGAGTTTCTTTCGAGCCCGGCTGTGAAGGAAGCGAGAGAGAAGATGTATAAGTAATTGAACGCGGTCATGCTGAGCGGAGTCGAAGTATGACGTTTCAATTATAAATTAGGTTTATCCAAATTGCCCTTCGACTCCTCCGCCACGGCGGACAGGGTGACAACTTAACGATGATAAAAACTCCTATAAATAGTCATGCTGAGCGGAGTCGAAGTATGACGTTTCAATTTTAAATTAGTTTTATCCAAATTGCCCTTCGACTCCGCTCAGGGTGACCTTGTGTTTTTCTTTAAATTATTCCGTATCTTTTTACCCGAATAGCGTTATAACGTTTCATGAAAAAACTTTTATTTATTTTTTTAGTATTTGTTTCAGGAAAGATCATTTCTCAGGAAAACATTGGCACCATTAAAGTGAAGCGAGAGCAAAATTTAGTGAAGGCCGTTTTTGACAATACCGAGTATAAGTTATTTGCCGTTGATCGTTTTGGCAATCCGCGTGATAATGAATTTGCATCTTACACCTTATGGATCAAGGAAAGAAAGACAACCAAAAAATTTGAAGGATCATCAAACACCTTAACTCCTGAAATGCTAAAAGAATTAAAGAGTTTAAAAAGGGCAACGAAGATCTTCTTTACTAATATTAAGGTAAAAACTGATGATGAACATTTTGTAGAATTACCGGATATTATAGATACCTGGTTTCCGGATTGCACGAACTGCATTCAAAAAAAGTGAACGCTCTTCAAATTACGTGATACTTATCGCCTTTTAACGAAAGATTATATTGATTAATATCATTTCCTGATCCCTTTTTTCGTTTTACTTTAGCTTCATGAAAATGTTCGTTAAGTATATTTATGTGCTTTTATTTGTTTTGTTCGCTGCAAACACTTTTTCGCAAGTAAACCCGGCAGATATAGTTACTCCGCCTACAGGCACTGCAATAGCTACAGTTAAAATAAAATTAACGGATGGCACCGGAATTTGGGGAATATTTTATACGGAGAGTCTTGATCAAATAGTTGTACAGGATTTTAATACAGGGGTAATAACGCTGTTACGTTCAAAGATCAAATCGTTTGAGAAATTGACATTAGATACAATGATCGTTGTTGAAACGATCAATGGCTCGTTGTTTATTGGTAACGCTCTCGAAATTAAGAACAATTGTTTGGTGTTGTTTTCGAATACTTACGGGGTAATTGATGTGAAAATGAATAGTATTGCTAAGATCTCAAAGATGAATGATTATTTAGCTTCACAAAAAACAGAACGATTTAAAAATCCGAACGCCACGCGTTATTTTTTTGCGCCGAGTGCAATTCCTTTAAAAAAGGGCGAAGGCTATTATCAAAATGCTTATTTGTTGGCAAATTCGGTTAATGTTGGAATTACCAATAAAATAACAGTTGGTGGAGGTGTGGTAATTCCTTTATTGTTTTATGTAACGCCAAAAATATCTTATAAAGTTGGAAAAAATCTATATGCCGGTGCTGGTGTATTGTTTACACAATCATTCATTCAGGATTTGGACCTAAGCGCAGGAATTGGCTATGGTTTAGTTACCATCGGGAATATTGAGCATAATTTTACAATTGGCGGCGGTTATGGCTTTGCAAAAATGAACAAAGAATACAGAGAAACACCCATGCCAATTGTAACACTCAATGGTATGACGCGCATCAGTAAAAAATTATCAATGGTTACAGAAAACTGGTTAATTCCAAGAGGAGGTTATAATATTGAAGTTGAAAGAACCGATTCGCTCGGACAAAAAATATACGATACACAGTATCTGAACAAAAACTTTTATTCTTATGCTGCTTCAGTAGGCTTACGATTGATGCCTGGCATAAAAACAAGTGTTGATTTTTCTGTTGTAGCCATTAAGGCTAATCCTAATAACAATTTGTTTGTGATCCCTTATTTGGATTTTGTATATAAGTTCGATTGATACGAATTACTTTTTAAACTCATGCGAACTCTCCACCAAACAGATCTGCGATAAATAGCGCTTGTACCAATTCTTTGCCTGATCTTTAGCCATTTTGTGTGTGGTATTTATTCGCCAGTTTTCAATAGCTACTTTACTTTCCCAATACGAAATAAAAATACCGCTGTTGCCATTGTTTGAACTTTCGTAACCCAAGTA
>JBIKKW010000145.1:0-6570 GCA_044360115.1 Bacteroidia bacterium | reverse complement strand
GTGAAATAATTCTTTTTATGCAGCCATCCAATTTCTGTAAGGTAATGAAGTGGGCCTAGCACAGCATAAGAAAACAAGAATAATTCGAAAGGAATATAAAAAGCGATCAAACAACTTAAAATAATTAAGCCCGAATTTAAATGATGGATGGTTGAACCTTTCATTTTTTTGATTTTGCTTCTTTTGGTTTAGAATATTCTGAAATAAAATCAGGCCACTTTTTTGTTTTATAGTGATTATCTCCAAAATAAATAAGTGCCGGCTTAATTTGTGTTGGTGAATAATAAAAATTCAACACATCAATGGTATTCAATTGCTCATCTAAGGCGCAAACCATTGGCAAGGAGAATCTGTTGTTGGATAGTTTTAAAGGTAATGAATGAAGCGGAAAACCGTTGATCATCCCTTTGGCAAATTTTTCATTTTTAAAGAGAATGGTGTCATTAGACTCGGCATTAAACTCTACCACATAATATTTTTCATTGATGATCTTTGCCAAACTTGTATCTACAAAGGTTGTTTTACCCATTACTTTACAAGAGTTGCAAAAACCTGAAGTAATATTTACTAGTACCTTTTTAGGTTTCTTTTTTTGCAATTTTTCAAGTTCACTAAAGCTGTAAATTTTAACCGGTGATTTTTTAAATGCGGTATCATAAAAGGTTTTTGCAAATTGCGCGCCAAATTCATCGTAGGTACAATTACGCCAAACATTTTCAACCATAAACACCAAAATAGGTTCTATCTTTTTGTTTTCTAAGTACCCTTGACTTAATAATTTATATTCATAATTATTTGTGATGAACATGGTAGAAGGGTAACTTAATGATTGGCCCAACATTTTTAACGTAAATTCATGGGGTGTTTTAGGCTCTTTTGATATTGGCCTATAAGTTGTGCCATTAAACTCAAAGGTATCCTTGCCTTCGGCATTAAATTTAACAGGATAAAAGTACTGATTGATATAACCGGCAATGTTAGGGTCTGAATAGGTAGTGCGCATCATATGCTTACACCAACCACACCAATCGGTATAAAAATCAATTAAAAGGGGTTTTTGAACCTTTTTATTCTGTTCCTGGGCTTCCTTTAAACTTATCCAATTCACCAAACCATTTGTTTCCGTTTGCCCAATGAATTTTTGGCTAAAAAGTATAAAAAAACTGCAAATTAATTTTATCCTTAACATTTTAATAATGCCTTATTTGACGGTAAATAGTAAATTTGTATAAAATTAAAACTATTTATCATGATTAAAAAATTACTTACATTAGGATTAATAACATTTTTAAGCGCCAAAGTACAAGCTCAGGCCTTTAATTTGGTTTATCAATTTAGCAGCGTAACTGCTTCAACAGGAACAATCGATCCATCTCCTTCCCCAACTGCAACGGGTGTAACATCAGGTTCATGGACAGCAAACGGTGTAGGAACTGCTCCTACAACAACTAACGTTTTTGCCTTTACCGGTTGGACAACAACAACTACCCCTGACCTTACAAAATACTTTGAATTGGTTTTAACACCTCAAAGTAATTATTTTCTTGCAATTGACCGTATGACCTACTACACCACACGTTCTTCTCAAGGTCCGCAAAACTGGTGTGTAAGAACTAATCTTGATAATTATACTGCAAATGCAGTTGGTAGTACCTCATTAATTGGTGCAACATCTACAGGTAGTATCATTTCAGTTAACGGTAACAATGAATTTGTTTGGGGAACAATTCCGACAAGTTCTGCGGTTTCTTCATCAGCATGGAGAAACAACTGCCCAGTAAGTTTCCCTACTGCTACTAATGTTGCTAGTCCGTTTAACATTCGTGTTTATGGATACAACGCTATCTCATCTGGTGGATCGTACCGAATTGATTCTGTTGTGGTTTATGGTATGGCTACTTTCTCAGTTGGAGCAGGTTTAAATAAAGTTAGTCATGATATCAACGCTTCATTTAAGCTTTATCCTAATCCTAGCAACAACGGTGTTGTATTTATTGAACCAAAAAATGCTGAAAAAGGCACAATTGAAATTGTAAATATTTTAGGAACGGTTGTTGCTCGTGAAGAGCAAACCAGCGCTACAATTAAATTAGATCTAGGTGTTTTACCAACCGGAACATATTTTGTGAAATACAGATCAGGTAATAGCATTCATTCAGAAAAGCTGATCATTACCAAGTAATAATTCATATTCATAAAAAAACCCCAATTGATAATTCAGTTGGGGTTTTTTATTAGATCAAACCTCGTGTTTTTATTTCTAAATATTTATTGAGTGCGTTTATAGTTAGTTTTTCAGGCGTAGTATAAACACTCAAGATGCCGTATTGCTGTAACTCCTTTGTTATTTGTCGTTTTTCGTAATCAAACTTTTGCGCTATCGTTTGCTCATAAATATCAAAGGTTGAACTTGGCTTTGCTTCCAACAGATCTTTTAATTCCGTGTTCTCAAAGAAAATAACCACTAACACATGTTGCGTTGCCATTTTTCTTAAATACTTCATTTGACGTTTTAATGCGCCAACCGTTTCAAAGTTACTGAACAATAAAAGTAAACTGCGCTGTGTGATCTTTTGCCTTACGTGAGAAAATAAATTCTCATAACTGCTCTCATTAAATTGTGTTCCGGCATTGTATAAAGCCTGTTGAATGCGTAATAGTTGATCGCCTCTGTTATCTGCTTTTACTTTAAAATTAATTTGGTCCGAAAATCCTATTACCCCCGGTTTATCTTGTTTGATCCAAGCTACATGATCGATAACCAATGAAGCGTTGATGGAATAATCCAATAAGGTCAATCCATCAAAAGGCATCTTCATAACACGGCCCATGTCAATTAAACAATACACATGTTGTGATCGTTCATCACGGTAATGATTCACCATCAACTGATTCCTACGTGCCGTTGCTTTCCAATTAATGGTTCGTATATCATCGCCGCTTACATATTCTTTTATCTGCTCAAATTCTGTACTGTTACCAACCTTTCTTATACGTTTAATGCCTATATCTGTTAGCCGGTTTGTAATGGCCATTAATTCAAATTGTCTTAACCTTAAAAATGAAGGATAACACTGCATCATAAAAGGCGCTTCTATTTTTGCGTGACGCTCTATTAACCTTAATGGCGTGGAGATAAAAATGTTGATGATCCCAAAATGATACTCGCCTCTTACCTTAGGCGTAAGCTGGTATTGAAATTGCTTTGTTTCCTCCGAATTTAATTCAGTTGAAATATTAAATCGACGCTGCTGAAACTGAAAAGGCAATTCATCGATAATACTTAGAAATACTTTAAACATAAATTGATTTTGTACGTGTAAAGTTAGGTCATTAAGATCGCCGTTACTTAAACGCTGATGCTTTGGAACACGCCAGGCATTTATTGGCTGACGGTGCTTTAAGAGTACATATCCATCAACAACACATAAAACAACAACAAGCCATAAAACAACAAATACCGGTTCGTATAGAACCTTCACACTAAAAGCGAGTATGAAAAACAGGATCAATAAAAATATGACCCAATAAAATCGCTCTGTTGGCCTAATTTGCTTGAATATGTTCCAGATCTGTTTAAACATTATCTAGGCACTTCCACTTTATCGATCAACTGTTGTATAACCACATCAACACTTATACCTTCCATTTCCTTTTCGGGTGTTAAAGCTACACGGTGACGTAATACCGGTATTGCTACATACTTAATATCATCCGGTGTAACAAAGTCGCGATTTTGAACTGCTGCGCTGGCTTTAGCGGAATTTAAAATGGCTATTGATGCGCGTGGAGATGCGCCCAAATACAAATTCGGATTTTTTCGTGTAGCAGATACAATTTGTGTTATATATTTTATCAGATTTTCTTCTACTAAAATCTTCGAAACTAAAACCTTTATCTTATGCAATGCTTCCTTTGTTAAACAGGTTCTTACTTTCGAAAAATCGATCACATGTGTGTTTGCCTGAAAGTTCAACAACATTTTAGTTTCATCTTCTATTGATGGATATCCTACAGCGATCTTAAATAAAAATCGGTCTAATTGCGCTTCCGGCAATCTGTATGTTCCTTCCTGCTCTATTGGGTTTTGAGTGGCTAACACCATAAATGGATCATCCAATTTATGAGTTGTGCCATCAACCGTGATCTGCCTTTCTTCCATCGCTTCAAATAAAGCTGCTTGTGTTTTTGCAGGCGAACGGTTAATTTCATCGGTTAATACAATGTTGGCGAATAACGGACCCTTTTTAAATTCGAAATCACTTGTTTTTACATTGAACATGGATGTACCAATGATATCACTCGGCATCAGATCGGGTGTAAATTGAATGCGTTTAAAATGCGCATGAATGGTTTTAGCGAGCAACTTACTCGTTAAGGTTTTAGCAACACCCGGCACACCTTCGATCAATACATGACCATCAGCCAACAAGGCAATCACTAAAAGATCGATCATTTGCTGCTGACCATGGATGTACTTTCCGATCTCTGTTTTTATTTCCGAAATATGCTGCGCTAATTCGGTTAAATTTAATCTGTTCTCAAATTGATTTTCCATATTATCTTAAACTGTGTTTATTAAAATTATTTATTTGTCGGCTTAGTTCAATCAGATCATACTCGGTTGTATTCTTACTGCGCTTTAACTTTTCGCAATAAACAAAAAGTTGTTTTACCAGTTTTTGATCGTACCCGCTCAGATCACTTATTTGCTGGTAAAACTCATCGTTAATATCTGAAGTGGAAATTGCAAACCGCTTTCGAATAGATTCGTAAAAATACCTTATGCGCTCTTCACTAATAAACTGATGGTTGTCGCTGTTAAAGTAAACATGGCTCACAACATTAACGAACTCTAAGGTTGTGTTCTTAATTGGTTCAACAATTGGTATAGCTCTTTGTCTGCGACGTCCGTCAAATATCATATACAATATAAGTGATAAAATGGTCAATACATAAGCCGTATAAAGAGCATCGCTATCAAAAATGAACTTAAACATCGATTCATTTCGCGGGTTAAAATTCTTATAGTATTCATCCCATATCACTTCATCGGCATGTTCAGTTGCAAGAGATAAAACACTATAAGCGTAAGAACGGTTGTTATGCTCTACTATAAAAAAATTAGTGAACACATCCGGCATGCTCATTAGATACAATTTACCTTTCCCAATTGTTGTGCTTATTAAAACAGACTTGCCGGAATTATTTAAAGAATGCGTTGTAAAGCGCGTACTATCGTAATTACTAAAATAAGAATCAAAACACAAAAGCGGATAGGTATACTTTTTGGTTTTCAAATTCGATGCGGTCATTTTTAATTCCACACCTGGTGTTTTGATCAGCGAATCGGGTTTTAAATAAAAAGAATATTGTTCTGAATTTGTATTCAAATGAAACGTATCTGCCAATGATCCGTTAAATTTATTAGCCGATAAAAAAACCGTATGCCCTGATGAAATAAAATTAAAAAGTGTATTCAGATCGGTTTTACTCAAATTGATCCTGTCATTCATTACCACCAAAGTTTTCTTCTTAACAGAATCTTCCTGCAAATTATACAACGTACTTTTATTGATCTTTAAACTCGTGCCATAAGTTGGTTTTAGCAATTGGTGAATGGCATATGCCCCAAATGGGTTTTTATCTTTGTACGAATAAGTTCTTTGCCAATTAACCGGCTTTGGTAATAAATACTGTACAAGCACGATCAATAGGAACATGCCAACAAACATCCATATATATTTTTTATTACCCTTGAACATTTAGTTGCGCATCAAATCGCTTGAATTCGTTATTAAAATCGTCGTACTTTTTTAGATCTATTTCAAACTTTCCATACCACACATATTCATAAATTCTACTTAGTGCTATAAAGTCATTTTGAAAAGGTGTTTTCCTCAGATCATTCTTATAATCAATGTTTGTTTTTGAAGGTTCAAATACCAAGAATTTCCCTTTTTCTAAAAGAAATAAACTTCTTAAATAATGCCAGCGTATGGCAGATCGCAGGTCATTATTAGCAATTGATTCATTGATCATTTTATCAAAATTGATTGTACTCAGGTCATCCGTTAACTCATTAAAGTTAAAGGCTGTCATTTTACTTTCTGGTTTTATCAAACGGGTTAGATCGGTTTTGGTAAGCAACCATATGATCACGCCAACTGAGATCAAGATCACGGTCCACAAGATCACCTTGCGGGTTAACACCAAATTATCAAAGTTGTTATCACCAAATATCAGGTCAGATAACCAATTTAAAAACCGCTCAAAAAATCCGGGATCATACTTCGTTTTTACATTGTAATGCAACTCGCTATCATCAAATGCTTTTTTTTCCTGCAACTCGGTTGGTGCTTTTAGCTTTAGGAAAGTTGTATCTACAAGTTTAAACGAAGATGAACTGTCTATTGAGGCTGTTACAGGATAACCGGTTATTACAAAAATAAAGATGAATATGTATGAGAAATATTTAGCCACTAAATGCTCTCAATTTTTTGCAAGATGGAAGTGCCTTCAATTTTCTCTTCATTGCTGGTACATTGATAATTCATCATAACCACATAC
>JBIKKW010000144.1:0-6572 GCA_044360115.1 Bacteroidia bacterium | reverse complement strand
GGATGGAAAGAACCAGGCCGGTAAAGATTGTTCGGAGGGAACCTTCTTCTACATCCTTAAAGCCAAAGGTAAAGATGGTCAGGAATATGACCTGAGAGGAAATGTGAGTTTGTATAGATAATTTGTCGTTAAAAATGTATTATTAAACGTTTAATAATACTTAAATAGCTAATTTCATTCAAAACCCCAGTATTTGCTGGGGTTTTGAACATTTAGTTGAAAAGCTTTCTACAGAATAATTGAAAATTTGTTTAAATTAAAGGACTTCTAAATCTTATTAGGTTTAGAGGAAATAAAACAAAATCAAAGAAAATTCACTTATGAAATTAAAAAAGTTCTTCGTGTTGGCTTTATTTGTATTAAGTGGAATTCTTATTACAAAAGCACAATCAACGCCAACCAATTGTGCATTTGCACTTTCAAGTGTTAGTGGTGGTTTTACGGTTACCTGTAACAGCCCTAATGTTTTAATCACAACCAGCGTAACAAATGGTGGCCCCTTTACTTATGCCTGGTTACCATCTTGCAGTGGAACGCTTACCGGAGCGAGTCAAAACTTCACACAAAGTTGTTCTGGTTCAGTAATAGGTACTGCAACTAACGGTTGTACACATACCGAAACTTTTGTTGTGTTTGCTAATTTTACCGCTCCAACAGTTGCCATTACGCCAACTGTTATGAATATTACATGTAGTACTACTGCTTCAAGTTTTACGGGCACAAGTAATTTAGGTCCGAATGTAACCACCAATTGGTTTCAAATTGCAGGAAGTAATACGGTTTATGTGGGTGTGCCACAAGGTACCATCAATATTTTCCAACCATCAAGTCCCGGAATATATTATATGGAATCAGTTAATAATTTAACCGGTTGTAAATCTACTAAGTCTGTTCAGGTTACCGCATCTGTAGGTGTACCTGTATTTACAGTTACGAGTCCGTCTAATTTTACGGTTGGTTGTTCAACCTCCAGCATCACCAGTATGCAAGTTACAAGCGTTATCACTTCACCTGTGCCTTCGGTAGCTTGCCAATATACATTTGTACCACCAGGCTTTACAGGAACACCAACAACTTTCTCATTCAATCCGAATCAAAACAATATTGTTATTCCTGGAACCTGGGTTGTTTGGGTAAAGGATCAAACAAATAATTGTGTTTCAAGTCAGTCTATAAGTGTGATTCAAAATACGATCTCGCCGAATATTGATTTTGTTCAGCCATTGAGTATTTTAACCTGTAAAGAACCAACAATGGTTTTAAATGGTTTAAGTACAAATCCAAATACCACCATAACTTGGACGGTACCGGCTATACCTTCGAACTCTATCAATCCAACACCAAATGCAACTTGTGTCATAAATCCTGCAGCTACAGGCGCAACAGCTAATATAACATCTGTTGGTATATGGACGGTTGGAGCAGTTGATAATAACAATTTGTGTAGAGCAACAAAAACAGTTCAGATCATACAGGATGTCAGGTTGCCAATATTTACCATAAGTGCCGCTTCAAATTCAATAATAAACTGTAAAGATCCTAGCGTTTTAATTGTCCCTGTGATTGGTAATACATTAGCGGCTGCATTAGTACCAACTTATACGTGGATACCTCCTGTAGGTAATCCGGCATCGGCATCTTCTTATAACACACTTTCACCTGGAACGCATACAGCATTGTCAATATCAGCAGTAAATGGTTGTACAACAAGTGCAACTATTAATATTGCCTCCGATCTAACTGCACCGGCTTTAGTATCAACCGGTTTGTTCACACTTGATTGTGCTACAAATCCTACGGTTGCAATTATTCCGGTAATAACAGGTTCTACAACCGGATTCACTTATTCGTGGACAGTGCCAGCAGGTGCGATCACATCAAACTTAACATCTTCTTTATTAACCTCTAATTCAATTGGTAATTATACCATTGCCGTTACAAATACCATAAATGGTTGTAAGAGTACCGGTGATTATACGGTGGTGCCTGGAGCAATTAATGCAGACTTTACACCAAATCCTGCGGTAGGTTTTGCACCGTTAGTTGTTACATTCAACAATAACAGTTCAACAAGCACGGGTGCATCAAGCATCATTTCAAGTTATGGTTTTGGTAACGGAAGTGTTTTAACCGGAACAAATGTAACTATGTGTTCAACAACCTATACATCTGCAGGGATATACAAGGTATATTTAAAAGTACAAAAAGGTGCTTGTATTGATACTGTTTTAAAAACAATTGAAGTGATGTTACCTTCTAAAATAGAAGTACCAAATGTGTTTACTCCGAATGGTGATAAGTCAAACGACTACTTCCGTTTAAGAGCAACAAACTTAACAGAGATCAATGTTACTATTTTCGATCGTTGGGGAAATGTAGTTTACGAAGTATCGAGTACTACAGGAAACTTTGAGTGGGATGGAAAGAATCAGCAAGGTAAAGAATGTGCGCAGGGTGTGTATTTTTATACCATTAAAGCAAAAGGAAAAGATAACGAAGAATACGATCAAAAAGGAAATGTAAGTTTATATCGATAAAAACTAATTAATAAAATTTAAAAAGCAAGATGAAATTCATCTTGCTTTTTTATTTGATACCATTTGATAGAGTTGATCTAGTTATTTTGTAATTGATTCAGTTTAAAGTAATGACCTTTAAGCGCTGTTAATTCTGAATGATTTCCTATTTCAGCGATCTCGCCATCCTTTAAATAAATGATAACATCTGCATGTTTGATGCTGGAAATGCGGTGACTAACAATGATCGATGTTTTTCCGATCATTTGTTTTTTTAATTCGTCTAAGATCAAATGCTCGGTTTCGCTATCTACCGCCGATAAACAATCATCAAACACAAGGATTTTTGGTTGATGTATCAAAGCACGTGCAATAGAGATCCTTTGTTTTTGGCCACCGGATAAAGTTATTCCTCTTTCACCAATAATTGTTTCGTATTTATCAGGGAATGATTCAATATTCTCATGAACTTGAGCAGCCTTAGCGGCCTTTTCAATTTCTGTTGATGATAATTCGCTTTTTTGTGAACCAAATGCAATGTTGTTCTTAATTGTATCACTAAACAAAAGTACTTCCTGCGGCACATAACCCATTGCTCTTCTTAACAAGAACAAATTATGCTCTTTAATATTTTTACCATCAATTAAAATTTCACCATGGTTAATATCATACTGACGGGAAATTAAATTCAGTAAGGTGGATTTACCACTTCCAACACTGCCTGTTATTCCTAAAACCTGACCACTCTTTAATTTGAAATTAATATTATTTAAAGCTTGGATGTTATTTTCAGGGTAGGAGAAACTAACGTTTTTAAATTCCAATTCACCGGCAATATCGTAAATGTTATTGTTTGAATTTGTAATATCGGGCTTAGCTTCTAAAAATTCATTGATGCGTTCTTGTGATGCCGCTGCACGTTGTATCAATGAAGTGATCCAACCTAAAGAGGCAAATGGCCATGTTAATTGAAAGATGTAATAAATGAACTCGGTAATATTTCCGTAGTCTATTTTATTTTCAATAACCAATTTACCGCCATACCAAACGGTGATCAAGGTACTGATCGCCACTAAGAACAACATGGTTGGTCCAAACAAGGCCTCTGTTTTTGCCAACCGTAATGCTATGCCTTTGTAATCAATACTTTTCTTCATCATTTCTTGCGCATAATGGTCTTCGCGGCCATAAGCCTTTATTAATCGAATACCGCTGAATGTTTCTTGCGCCTGAGATGTAAGATCTGAAAGTTTGGCTTGTACTTCTAAACTTCGTTTATTTATAAGATTTGAAATGCGGTAAATAAAATAAGCTAAAATTGGTAGAGGCAAAAACACCAACCAGGTTAACGAACTATTTACACTTAGCATGAATGATAGTACAGTGACAACGGTAACTAATGTGTTAACCAAATACATGATGGCCGGACCGGTGTACATGCGCACACGACTTACATCTTCACTGATCCTGTTCATAAGGTCGCCTGTATTATGTTGCTTGTAAAATTGCGCATCAAGTTTTTGGTACTGATCATATATTTCATTCTTCTGATCATACTCAATGTGCCTGCTCATTACAATAATGGTTTGGCGCATTAAAAACATAAAAACGCCACTTATCAAAGCAAATGAGATCATCTTAATACCTAACCAAACAAACACCACTGCATCGGTTGTTGAATGATTGTTCATGCTAACTAAAACTTCATTGGTTCCGTTTCTGATGATAACACCCTGGTATGATTTAAAAACTGTGGAAAGGGAAATAAAGATCAAACCACCTAAAAAGTGCCATTTGTATTTTATAAAAAAATGGTTGAGTCGGAGTAAAGACCTCATTTAACAATTTTTTGATTGAATTCTAGTAATTTAAGCCAAAGGTAAGTGGTTTGGGGGTATAATGCGGTTTTTTGTACGTTTTTTTTCACTATTTTTATTTTTAATTGATAAACGCATTAAACCTTTAATAGTTCAATTAGTCTTACTAAAAAAACAACATTGATCATGAAAACAAATAGAATAATTTTAGGGGCATCCATTCTTTTTTTAAGTGGATCGCTATTATTTACAGGATGTCGCAAACGCGAAACCCGTTCGGCTGAAGAACCGGATAAGGAAACAAATACTATAAGCGATAACGCAAATGTGGAAGGTATCAGTAATGATATCAATTCAATTGGCGGTGAGTTAACAGAATCAGGTAGCTTAACACAATACAGAGCATCAGGTACTGATATGACCACCGGTTTGTTGAGTATTGCACCTTGTGCAACAATTTCAGGATTAACAACCAATACCATAACAGTTGATTTTGGTACAACAGGTTGTGAAGGACAAGATAAACGCGTTCGTAAAGGAAAGCTTTTCTTTGATCTTTCTCAATGTAATCCTACAACTGCAAAATATTACCGCAATCCCGGATTTAAAGCAATTGTAACTTCTTTAAATTATATGGTAGATGACAATCAGGTAACCATAACAAATAAAACAATTTCTAATACTACACCTGCAAGCGTTGGCGGACAAACCGTTTATACCGGAACTAACCTTACATGGAATGTTTCAGCAAACATTTCGGTTACAAAACCAAACGGTGGCGGAACTTTTAGCTGGCAGTGTAACAGAACTAAAGAATTAACCAATACAAGTGATCCAACCTGTTATAAAGGTCAGTTATTAGCAATTGATTGGTCGAAAGCTAAAATTAAAGTGAACGGCACAGCAAATGGAACAAACACAAAAGGTGAAAGCTACACAGTTGTTGCTACTGATCTTGTAAAGGATTTTACATGTTCACCTAGTACATTATATCCAAAGCGTCATCCATTCATTAGTGGTAAATTAGATTACAAACCGGGCAACCGTCCTACACGTTATTTTGATTATGGAACCGGTGGTTGCGACTTAAATGCAACAGTAACCATCAATGGTGTTACTTATGCTATTACACTTCCTTAATTGAATAATATTAAAACTAAAAAGGCCTTCGATAGTGAAGGCCTTTTTTATTTAAAAATGTTTTTAATTAATCTTCGTCTTCAAACTCCAATTCGGCATCTTTCTCCCATATCTCCATTTCACAAGGCTTGCACTTGAATTTTAATTTGTATTCATTTTCGCCATGTTTTAATACAAGCGGTTCAACCACCTTTTCGCCCATTGTTTCTTTTTGAAATTTAGGACACTTTCCTAATTCGTACTTAACACAGTATTTAGTGGTCATAACGCGTGATTTGCCAGGGTCCCACTGCAATTCAAAAGCTTTTTCAATTTCGGTTACACCGTGTCGTTTATAAAAAGCGCGCGCTAAATGATTGGATACATTATAGGTAAAATCCAATTGTTTAACAGGGTAGGGATGATCTGTTTTTTGGATCTGAAATTCTTCGCGGTGGTATTCTTTTACGCGAATATCCATTAATTGTTCTAATACAATTCGTCTGATCTCGTTAACTTTTGAAATTGGCAAGAACCAATTCTTTGAAAATTCAACCACAATATCATCAACAATAAAAGGCGTATTACCTGTTTTGGCCAAATTCTTTTTAATGTTTGGTATCGTTGATTCTTCGCTTTTAGCTAATTCTTTTTCGGTATGAAACTCAGATGTGCTCATGTGTCCATCTTCATCAATGGCTTGTAATTCAAATCCATTCTTGGTTTCAGAGAAGATCAATTTCACACTTATTTTTCTGATGGCACTATCTTCGCGTTCAACTAATTTATTAAAGTTGGCATCGGAATTTCTAAAGATGATGGTGCCCGGTTTTAATGGCTTGAAGGTATTTGGCACCACAATGTCTTTAATGATAATATTGATCTGCATACCATCTGCCACACCTTCTTCATTTATAAAATACAAACCATCGCCGTTGTTCAGCTTCTCATAATTTTCTATCACATAGCCGTTCGCTTTGGTTTCAATTACCTTTCCAATAAGCTGACCTTGTGATTTAGGACTTTCCCACGAACCGATCTTTTCTGTTCTTTTGTTCACGAAATAATCGGTGTATCCACGGTTGAAACTACGATCCATTTCGGCTTCAAAATTGTAAAA
>JBIKKW010000044.1:0-22365 GCA_044360115.1 Bacteroidia bacterium | reverse complement strand
TCGCTTGCGCCTTGTATTTCATTAATGCCGATCTGAATCACAGCACCATAAAAATGCTGGCCAATTCATTCTTATTCATCAACCTATTCAATTTATTACCCATATTCCCTTTAGATGGCGGTCGTTTATTGGAAGCCTTGTTCTTTAAACAAAACCACATCATACGCTTGGTATTTGGTATCATCTCCATTATGTTACTGGGTGCATTATTCCTGTTCTCATCACCTATCATGGTTCTGGTGCCAATTATGATGGCCTTTGAACTATTCAATGAAAACAAGAATGAAAAAATAAGGAGCTATTTAAGAAGCGAGCAGATCAATTTTCAGCAAGATTATCAAACATTAAGTAATAAGGAATATTGGCTGATCAGAGATTGCATTTTATTTTCGTTCGGCAAAAAATATCCGGGCATTCAACCGGGCGTTTATCAGTACAGTCCAATAGAATCATTGTTAATGCAACATGTAAACAGCATCTTACAGATCAATATGAAATATGATCTGAATGTGTTCAAACAAATTCTTGTGCTTTTGGTTTACATTGCCGCTATAGTGTTACCACTTATTATATTCAGTTTGCATTTCTAAGCAAAAATGAGTTAATTTGACTAATTACAAATTAAATTTATTATATGTCTGTTTGGAGAATTAAGCCTGTATCTGCATTTGAAGCAGATATGAAAAAAAGCGACTTAAAGCGTGTTTTAACTAAATGGGGATTAACCTCGTTAGGAATTGGCGCTATTATTGGTGGCGGTATATTTACATTAACCGGTATTGCAGCGCATGATTATGCTGGTCCGGCATTAGCCTTATCATTTGTTATTGCCGGTATTGGATGTTTATTTGCATCATTATGCTATGCCGAATTTGCATCGGTACTTCCGGTTGAAGGTTCCGCTTATGCATACGCGTATGGCACCGTTGGTGAATTATTTGCATGGTTCATTGGTTGGAATTTGATCTTGGAATACATGATGGGAGCCACCACCGTTGCTGTTGCATGGAGTGGTTATTTTGTAAAATTACTGCATTTGTTCGGTATCGAATTCCCAATTTGGTTATGTAATGATCTGGCAACGGCTACCGAAAAATGCGAAGCATTAGGTATGGCTGCACCAGGTTTTGCATTTAACTTACCTGCGTTTTTAATTACATGGATAGTAACTGCTATTTTGGTTAAAGGAATTAAAGAAGCTGCAAAAACAAACAACATCATTGTGATCATTAAAATTGCAGTAGTATTGTTTGTGATATTGGTTGGTGCATTTTACATCAAAACAGAAAACTGGACACCATTCATTCCTGCAGAAGTTCCTGCCCTTGACGATGCCGGTAACCCAACTGGTAAAATGAACTTTGGTTTTGGCGGGGTATTAACGGCTGCAACAATTGTTTTCTTTGCTTACATTGGTTTTGACGCCGTTTCAACTCAAGCCGGTGAAGCCATTAATCCAAAGAAAGATGTCCCTTTTGCCATTGTGGCGTCATTGGTTATTTGTACACTCTTATACATTTTAGTTTCATTGGTTTTAACAGGAATGGTAAAATATGATCAGTTAGATAAAGCAGCGCCTGTTGCATCTGCATTTTCAGGCATAGGCATTAATTGGGCCGTATTCATCATCACTATAGCTGCTACAGCCGGTTTAACTTCAGTTATGCTTGTAATGATGTTAGGACAAACTCGTATTTTCTTAGGTATGGCTAAAGATGGTTTAATGCCATCCTTCTTTAAAGCATTACATCCAACTTTTAAAACACCACACAAGAGCACGATCTTAGTTGGTGGAATTATTTCATTGGTTGCCGCATTTACACCAATTGATAAAGTAAGTGAAATGTGTAGTATGGGAACCTTACTTGCATTTGCTATGGTATGTGTGGCCGTGATGATCTTACGCAAGAAAAAACCTGAGTTAGAGCGCCCTTATCGCACACCTGCAGTATACTTAATTGGTACATTAGGTGTGGCATTTAATATTTTCTTAATGACTCAAGTAAGAGCAGCAACCTGGAAATTCTTTATCATTTGGGGTGTTATTGGTGTGATCGTTTATTTTATTTACGGTAAACCAAACAGCAACTTAAACAAACTTGATAAAGAAGAAACCTTATAATTTTAATATTTACATAACATTGAAAAGGCCGCCAATTTGAGCGGCCTTTTTTAATACCAACATATAACATATTTGTTTACTTTTGCAGCGCTCATACGAAAATGCAATTTGAACTAACATCCATATTCATCAACAACTTAAAAGAGGCTATTGAACAAAAAGAAAATAGCTTAATTAAGGATCAGATGCATGAATTGTATCCGGCTGACATTGCTCAAATTTTAAACCAGCTAAATGATGAAGAGGCGGCTTATGTTTATGAATTGCTGGATGATGAAACATCACCGGAAGTTTTATTAGAACTGGATGAAGAAAAGCGTGAAGATCTATTAGCAAATTTTAGTGCTAAAGAAATTGCCGAACAGATCGACAACATGGATAGTGATGACGCTGCCGATGTTATTGCTGAATTACCGGAGGATATTCAGGATCAGGTATTATCACAAATTGAAGATATTGAGCAGGCAAGTGATATTGCCGAATTGATCAATTACGAGGAAGGTACTGCGGGTTCCTTAATGGCAAAGGAATTAGTAAGTGTTTATTCATTTGAAACAGTAACAGCTTGTATTGATGAGATCAGAAGACAAACCGAAAATGTGGATGTAATGTATGCCATTTATGTGGTAGACAACAATGAGAAATTGATCGGAATGCTTTCTTTAAAAAAACTGATACTATCGCATCCACTTGCGCGCGTTGAAGAAATATATGATGGCGATGTGCAATACGTTAGAACCAATACCAGTAGTGAAGATGTTGCTGAGATCATGCGTAAATACGACTTGGTTGTGTTACCGGTTGTTGATCAATTAGGACGATTAGTTGGACGTATTACCATTGACGACGTGGTTGACGTGATCACTGAAGCAGCGGAAGAAAGCATTCAGCGAATGAGTGGTATCTCCGATGATGTGGATAGTAATGATAAGATTTGGCGATTATCGCGTGCACGTATTCCTTGGCTTTTAGTTGGTATGTGCGGCGGAATTGTGGGTTCACGCATCATTGGCACTTATGAAGATCAGATCATGATCCATCCGGAGATGGCATATTTTATCCCGTTGATCGGAGCTATGGGCGGAAACGTAGGTGTTCAAAGTAGTTCAATAATTGTGCAAGCTTTGGCAAATAACACCTTATTAAATGATCGTATCACGCCTAAATTGATCAAAGAATTGGGTGTAGGAATGGTTAATGGCATTATATGCTCTGTATTAATTTTAGCCTACGCGTTTTTAATTGAAGACTGGAAACTTTCTCTAACAGTGAGTTTGGCTTTATTCACCGTTATATTGTGCGCTTCTTTTTTGGGCACATTTGTTCCCTTAACCATGAACAAATTCAAGATCAATCCTGCCTTGGCTACCGGTCCATTTGTTACAACCCTTAACGATATTATAGGAATTTCAATTTACTTCCTAATGGGAAGGATCCTATACGGTGTATTTTAAACTTTTGAAACTTAGTGAATGATCACCTCATAAGGCATTCGCACCTGAACACCTTTAGCCTTGATCACATTTTGTAAATGCTTTAAGTACATATAGTTTTCGCCTAAATGTTTTTTGATCAAACGTGTTTCCGCATCCGCTTCCACTTTACCAAATAATTCATCCAATGGATTTTTTTGTGTAGGAAGATCGGTAACTTTGTATTCCTTTAACTTCGCTTGTTTGGCAGCATAGGCAATGGCTTCAGGCAAACCGCCTAGCTCATCCACCAACTTAATGCGCAATGCATCGGTACCACTCCAAACTCGTCCCTGACCAATACTATCAACATCATCTTTTGTTATTTTTCTTCCTTCGGCAACCTTTGTAATAAACACATCATAAACCTTCTCAACACTCTTCTGAATATATACCGATTCAGTTGGTGTAGCGGCGCGCAAGGTGCTCATCACATCACTATGCGAATTTGTATTAACTGTATCAATGGTAATACCTAATTTTTCTTCCAATGCTTTTTTCATATTTGGCACAATTCCAAACACACCAATAGAACCCGTTATGGTATTTGGTTCAGCAAAAATCCGATCGGCTGCGCAACTGATATAATAACCACCACTGGCAGCTACATCACCCATACTTACAATAAATGGCTTAGCTTTTTTCGCCAAATTCACTTCACGCCAAATCACATCACTTGCCAAGGCACTTCCACCCGGCGAATTAACACGTAATACAATGGCTTTTATATTTTCATCTTCGCGCGCATCTTTAATAGCCTTTGCAATGCGATCACTGCCAATCTCGTCATCATTTCCTTCGCCACTGCTTATTGAACCAATGGCATAAATTACCGCGATCTTATCTTTACCCAAATACTGGCCGCTTGGCTTATACTTGGTATATGTGCTGTGAGCTATCAAGTTTAACTTATCTTTTTCCTTAACACCAACACGTTTCTTTAATAAATTCATCACTTCGTCCTCATACATCAACTCATCTACCAACTTATAACTCACCGCATCTTCCGGAAAATTAATTGCCAACTCGTTTGCCAGTTTATTTAGCACCTGAACGCTTGTTTTTCTGCTTTTAGCAATTTCGACAACCATGTTATTCCAAATACTATTCAAAAATGTTTCGGCCTGCAAACGATTTGCTTCACTCATTTTATCGAGCATGAATGGTTCAATGGCACTTTTAAATTTTCCGTGACGGTAGATTTGAACATCAACGCCTAACTTCTCCAATGTTTTCTTATAGAACATTAAACTCATATTTAAACCTTTCCACTCCATTCCACCTTGGGGATTTAAAAACACTTTATCGGCAGCCGATGCAATGTAATACTCACTTTGCGAATAGTTCTCGGCATAGGCATAAACAAATTTTCCTGATTTTTTAAAATCCAATATGCCTTTGCGAATGTCTTGCGCCGAGCTTTTTCCGGCCATCATCCCATTGAACGTTAAGTATAAACCTTTTACTGCAGTATCGCTTTTAGCCTTTTCTAAGTTATTCAAAATAGCATTTAAGCCCATCCCTTTATTTCCGCCTAAAGGACCAAAATCAATATTTTCAAACGGATTTACTTTTTCACGGTCAATAACAGGACCGGCAAACGCCATGTTTAAAACAGACCTACCTTTTTGTTTGTATATAACATTGTCGTTATCCTTAAACGCTTCTTTTAAACTAGATGTAATAACCGCAGCAATAATTAATACTGCAACAATGGTTGAAATTAAAATACCTAAAATTGATCCGAAAAATGCACCAAAAAACTGCTTCATGTTAATTCTATTAAATACTTATGCAAAGTTAAAGGATATACTTATTTTCACACATTAATTAGTATGAATAGGGTTTTTTTATGTTTGGGCGGAAATTTGGGCAATCGATTGGGAAACATCGAAAAGGCACTGATTTTAATAGAAAAGCAGGCTGGTAAGATAGTTAAAACCTCACCTATTTATGAAACAGATGCTTGGGGAAGCACATCTGCCAAAAAATATCTTAACCTGTGTGTTCAAATTGAAACAAAACTAACGGCAAAAGCTTTAATGCAAAAACTTTTACTGCTTGAAAAAAAGCTAGGTAGAAAAAGAACATTGAACCGTAATGCAGATAGAACGGTAGATATTGACATATTGTTTTTTAATGATGAGATCATTCAAACAGCAGCGCTCCAAATTCCACATCCACGTTTGCATTTACGAAAGTTTGTGTTAAAACCATTGAACGCCATTGCACCAAAATTAAAACACCCAACGCTTAACAAAAGTATTTCGCAACTTTATAAAAATTGTAAGGATACTTTAAAGGTTAAAACATTTGTTGATCAAACGCATCGTATCATTTGTATTGAAGGAAATATAGGTAGCGGAAAAACCACCTTAGCAAAAGCCTTGGCAAAAAAACTAAATGCCTCTTTTATTGGCGAACGTTTTGAAAAAAATGCTTTACTCCCTTTGTTCTATAAAAATGCCGATAAATACGCTTTACCATTAGAAACCAGCTTTCTTATGGAACGATTTAATCAATTGGCTACTGCTTTAATTGATCGCAAAACAACCATTATTTGTGATCATTCTATTTACAAATGTTTGTGGTTTGCCAAAGCAAATTTAAATCAAACCGATCTGAAGTATTTCAAAAAAATTTACAAAACCATTGCGAAGGAATTACCACCTCCGCATCTGTTGGTTTATTTGCATACAAGCACCTCTAATTTACAAACCAATATTGCAAAACGCGGTAGATCCTATGAAAATAAAATTTCATCAACCTATCTTACAAAAATAGACAAAGAGTATGTAAAGGGATTGAAAGAGATCAAGCATGTTCCGCAACTCCACATTAAGCTGAACCATTATGTAAAAAACACAAATGATAAATTAATGGAACAGGTGATAAAACACTTGAATTAATTTTGTAAATTAGTATTAATGTTCAAGCGAATACTTCTTTTATTAGTAAGCTTTATCTTATTTGAGAAATACAAGGCTCAAATAACCATCATTGCGCATGCCGAAATGAACACCTACCCCATTACCGGAATAAGTGTATTGGTTAAGGAAAATGATAAAACAATTCAAACGTTAAATTCAGGAAAAAAAGCAACATTCAATATTAATTTAGCATTTGACAAAAAATACAAGATATATATGCAGCATCCCGAATGCCCGGTAATGTACCTGGAAGTAGATGCAACCAAAATTCCGGCCGAAAAACAAAGCATTAAAATGTTTCATGAATTGGATATTCCTTTTTATTTAAAAAAAGATGAGGATATTGACACCAGCGTTTTTTCTCAACCTTGTCAGAAAATATATTTCGACGGCATAAGTAAAATGGTTAGCGATACAGCTTACATTTCAAGCTTTTACAGATCTGTTATCAAAACTCAAAAAACAGTACAGCCTGTTCTAAATGAAAACAGCAACATTAACATACCGAGTACTCTTGCCGCGCAGGTTTTATTGCGCAATGATCCACGCCTTAGTGTAAAAAACCAAACAATAACAATCTTTAGTACAGATGGTAAGATCTTAAGAACTACCTTAACCGACCGATTTGGAAATTTTGTTGTAACAAACATTAATGCTGCATCCATTTCAAAGATTCAATTAAGCACTACCAACGAATTGATCCCACCAGGTCAGGAGATCTATTTAAATAACTCCGCGCAAAAACACACTATTAAGTCAAATAGCCAAACAAATAAAACCGAGTGGGTATTAAGCAATGCCGATAAAGCAAAACTCATTAACAACGGATATACCAGTAACATTGGCGGAAAATTAATTCACGTTGCTAAAGGCAAAAAAACATTTTTAGCCAACCGAACTGTTTATCTTTCAAACAAACGTAACACCATCATCAAAAAAACAAAGACCAACGAACTAGGAGCTTATGCTTTTGATGAGATCAAGCCAGACCAAATTTACTTTGTTGGTGTTGATGCAAAAGAAATTTCAAAAGGAGAGAAAGTTGACATGTTGAACAAAGACGATCAATTTGCAAGCTCACTTGATACTGCAGCTGCCGGAAGGATTTCAACTAAAATCATAAGTTCAAACAATCAAAAATTTAATGCATTGAACACAAATGAATCTGAAATGCGCATGAATGTGAATGCAAAACTTTACGGTGATAACATTTCAAACCCTTTAAGTAAAATAAAGATCTTGTTGCTTAATGATGCTTATGAAGTGATTGACAGCACGGTTACAAACGACCTGGGTTTTTTTAAATTCAAGTACCTACCCTATTTAAAACGCTTTTATTTAAGTGCCGAAAACGACCATAATCAATTAGATGTGTTCAATAATATTTTAATGTACAGCAGTGATGATAATTTAGTAAAAGTATTAACTCATGTAAAAGGTTCAAAATTCATTTACAAACCAATTAATTCAGAGATCAATAAGATCAGGGAAATAGACATGGAAGATCCTTGGCTTGACCTGAGTTTCGGTAAAAAAGATGCTGCCATTATCAATAACCAAATTATAATTGAACCAATTTTATTTGAAACAAACAAAGCTGATCTTTTACCTTCAGCATTAGAAACCCTCGACAAAATTGTAACAGCACTTAATAATAACACCGCTATAAAAATTGAAATCACTGCGCATACCGATAGTAAAGGAAGTGATCAGGATAATTTAAAATTAAGTGATTTACGCGCCAAAGCGGTTTCAGATCACATGATAAAAAACGGTATAAGCTCAAACCGATTAAACGCAAAAGGATTAGGTGAATCTAAGATCATTAACCGTTGTAAGAACGGGGTTGATTGCAGCGACATTGAACATGCCGTTAACCGCCGTGTTGAGTTTAAAATTATTGCAAAATAACATTGCCAATAAGTCATTAATTCCCTCTTTTATAGGTCAATAAGTCATTAAATTTCATTTGTTTAAGTCGATTTTTCCGATTTTACAATAAGGAATAACATTTGATTCCCTTATAGTGTTGTTTTTTTCATTTGATGGGTTTTAGTTGAATGGAATCTTTAAAACGACAACATTCAACTAAACCTTTCAAATATTAAGTAACTAAAAACCCTTTAACTATGAACTTGAACAATTTTACAATTAAATCGCAAGAAGCAGTGCAACAAGCAATGCAGTTAGCGACATTAAATGGACAACAAGCCATTGAAACCGGACATCTTTTAAAAGGTATTTTGGCGGTAGATGAAAATGTTACACCATTCATTTTAAAAAAATTAAACATCAACCAGCAAACTTTTGAAAAAACGGTTGATTCAATCATTAAATCCTACCCAAAAGTTTCGGGTGGAAATGCCTATTTATCAAATGCCGCTAACCAGGCCATTGTAAAGGCAACAGCAAGTATTACCGAGTATAAAGATGAGTATGTTTCAATTGAACATTTGTTGCTTGGATTAGTTAATGCAGGCGATGCCATTTCAAATTTGATGAAAGATTCAGGCTTAACTGAAAAGAATTTGAAAGCAGCCATTACCGACTTAAGAAAAGGTGAACGTGTTACCAGTCAGTCGCAAGAAGAAACTTACAACTCATTGAACAAATTTGCTATCAATTTAAATCAGCAAGCACAAAAAGGGAAGTTAGATCCTGTTATTGGCAGAGATGAAGAGATCAGACGTGTGTTACAGATATTATCGCGTCGCTCAAAGAACAATCCTATTTTAGTTGGTGAACCCGGTGTTGGTAAAACAGCTATTGCAGAAGGATTGGCGCACCGTATTATTAGTGGTGATGTACCCGAGAATTTAAAGAACAAACAGGTTTTCTCCTTAGATATGGGTGCACTAATTGCAGGTGCTAAATACAAAGGTGAATTTGAAGAGCGTTTGAAATCGGTGGTAAAAGAAGTGATCAGCAGCGATGGTGATATCATTTTATTCATTGACGAGATCCACACATTAGTTGGTGCCGGTGGCGGTGGCGAAGGTGCTATGGATGCAGCAAACATTTTAAAACCGGCCTTAGCTCGTGGCGAATTAAGAGCTATTGGTGCAACAACGCTTGCCGAGTTTCAAAAATATTTTGAAAAAGATAAAGCTTTAGAACGTCGTTTTCAAAAAGTAATGGTTGATGAACCAAGTGGTGAAGATGCCATATCAATCTTACGTGGTATAAAAGAAAAATACGAAACGCATCACAAAGTGCGTATTAAAGATGAGGCCATCATTGCGGCTGTTGAATTGAGTCAGCGTTACATCAGCGATCGTTTTTTACCGGATAAGGCTATCGACTTAATGGATGAGGCTGCGAGTAAATTGCGTATGCAGATCAACTCCATGCCTTTTGAATTGGATGAAGTGGAACGCAAGATCATGCAATTAGAGATCGAACGTGAGGCTATGAAACGTGAGAACGAAACTAAAAAAGTTGAAATTTTAAATAAAGAGATAGCGGAGTTCCAAGATAAGCGTACTGCCTTGCGCGCCAAATGGCAAAGTGAGAAAGAAGTGATCGAAAGTGTACAAAAGATCAAATTGCAAATTGAAGATCTAAAAGTACAAGCCACTAATTTTGAAAAGCAAGGTGATTACGGTAAAGTTGCGGAGATACGATATGGTAAGATCAAAGAAGCGGAAGCTAAATTAGAAGAAGTTGAGCGCAAATTAACCGAAGCAAAAGAAAGCGGATCGCAATTAGTTAAAGAAGAAGTTGACAGTGAAGATATAGCGGCTGTAATAAGCGCATGGACAGGCATTCCGGTGAACAGAATGTTACAAAGTGAAAAAGAAAAATTATTACACCTCGAAGAAGAATTACACAAGCGTGTGGTTGGTCAGCATGATGCCATTGAAAGTATTGCAGATGCTGTACGCAGAAGCAGAGCCGGTTTACAGGATAATAAAAAACCAATAGGTTCATTTATTTTCTTAGGCACCACAGGTGTTGGTAAAACCGAATTGGCAAAGGCCTTGGCAGAATTTTTGTTCAATAATGAAAATGCCATGACCCGAATAGACATGAGTGAGTTTCAGGAAAGACATGCCGTAAGCCGATTAATTGGCGCGCCTCCGGGATATGTAGGATATGATGAGGGCGGCCAGTTAACAGAAGCAGTGAGAAGAAGACCATACTCAGTAGTGTTGTTGGATGAGATCGAGAAAGCGCATCCGGATGTGTTCAATATTTTATTACAAGTGTTGGATGACGGTAGATTAACAGATAGCAAAGGAAGAACGGTGAACTTTAAGAACACCATCATCATCATGACCAGTAATATGGGTTCTCACATCATACAGGAAAGCTTCGAAAAAATGGACATCACCAACAAGGATGAAGTTTTAGCAAAAACAAAATCACAGGTGTTTGAATTATTGAAAAAGACCATTCGTCCGGAGTTTTTGAACCGTATTGATGAAGTGATCATGTTTGAACCATTGAACAGAGATGATGTAAAGGAGATCGTTCGCATTCAGTTTCAGCAGATCGTTAAACGATTGGAAGAGCAACATGTAAAAATATCGGCAACGGAAGAAGCGATCGAATGGTTATCGGAATTGGGCTTTGACCCACAGTTTGGCGCCCGTCCGGTAAAACGCGTGATGCAAAAACAAATATTAAATGAACTATCAAAACAATTATTGGCAGGTACTATCAATAAGGATAAAGAAATTGTGATCGATATGTTTGATAACAAATTTGTTTTCACAAATAAATAATTTAACCTTTTGATAAGGCTGAAAAGGGGAATGTTAATGCATTTCCCTTTTTTGTTTTCATAATATCAATTAACTTTAATATAAATCAAAACAATATGAAAATTGCAGTATTAGGAACAGGTGGTGTAGGAAATACCATTGGTGCACGATTAATAGAATTAGGACATGAAGTAATCATGGGATCGCGATCAGAAACAAATGAAAAAGCATTGGCCTTTACCGAAAAACACCCGGGTAAAGCAAGCGCCGCAACATTTGCGAATGCCATTAAGGACAGCGACATGGTAATAAATTGTACGAAAGGTGATGCTGCGGTGGCGGTTTTAGAAGGAGGAAAAAACCATTTAAAAGATAAAGTAGTAGTGGATATTGCAAACCCATTGGATTTCAGCAATGGCATGCCTCCTTGTTTGATCCCATCGCTGAGCAATACCTGGTCGTTAGGTGAAGAAATTCAAAAGAATTTTCCGGAAACAAAAGTGGTTAAAACATTAAATACCATGTGGTGTGGCTTAATGGTAAATCCTAAAATGATAGGAAGTGGCGATCATGTGAATTACATGTGTGGTAACGATGCGTCGGCCAAACAAAAAGTGATCGGATTGCTTGAAGAAATTGGCTGGAAAAAAGAGAACATTCTCGATCTTGGAGATATCAGCAATTCGCGTGCCACAGAATCGGTATTGCCAATTTGGTTAAGAGTTTGGGGTGTTACTAAAAATGGGGCATTTAATTTTAGGATCATCAGCTAAATAATTTAAACATCAATAGTTGATATATCAACATTTTTTGTATATTTGAATATGCAAAAAATGAATGAGGTATTTTTCTACCAATTAGAAAAAGCCATAAAATCATACAGAAGATATGCGCAAGGTAGATTCAGAGAGAACAACATTGATATTACCATCGATCAATGGTTAGTATTAAATGCCTTGAATGAAAATGATGAGATCACTCAATCCGATCTGGCTGAATTGGTGTTTAAAGATAAAGCCTCTATGACCCGCCTGATCGAATTACTGGTGCTCAAAAAATACATTCAACGCACGGCGCACGATACCAGCAGACGGCGATTTAAACTCACCATTACCCCAAAGGGCCATGAAGTGATCGGACAAATTTTACCGCTTGTAAAAGAAAATAGAAAACATGCTTTAAAAAACATTAATTTAGAGTTACTGAAACAAACTGAAAGTGTTTTAAAGCACATCAGTGAAAATTGTAAAAGCACTACTAAAGAATAAAACGTACTAATTAAGTTACCATAAAAACAAAACCATGGTTAAAATTATTACCGGCTTATTTTTTTTAAACACCATATTTCAATCCAATATGGAGTTTTGCAAGATCCTCTTTCGCATGGAAGGTGTTGAAAATGCATACCCTCGCCTATCTAATGACAGTAAACGCATCCTTTATCAATCTAATGCCACCGGAAAATGGCAGTTGCTGATTTTTGATATAACGAACAATATTCATAAAGAAGTAACAAAAGATAAATTCAATAATAATTTTGCCGACTGGAGCACTGATAACGAGTGGATAACCTTTGTAAGCGACAGAGATGGCAATGAAGAGATCTATTTAATGCGCTCAAATGGTAAAGAAATTAAACGAATAACAACCGATAAGGGACGAGATATTCACCCTCATTTCAGTCCGGATGGTAAACAGATCTTATTTAGTTCCACCCGCGGAAATGGCTCATTAGACATTTACAAATACACGATCAAAACAAATTCATTAGAACGCATCACCTACACCAAAGAAGAAGAATTATTTGCCCGCTATTCGCCCGATATGAAAAAGATCGTTTATTCGAAAATGGACGATAAAACAGATGATGTTTTTGTTTTGAATGTGAATACTCATGTAAGTGAAAATCTAACCAACACCCCTGAAATACAGGACGGATGGCCTATGTATAATAAAAATGGTAATTGGATTTACTACTCAAGTACAAAAAACGGTTCGCGTTGCATCTTCAAAATGAAACCTGACGGATCGGAAGTAACACAAGTAACCTATCCAACTGAAGAAAACGAAGAGCATGCGCGCGTTTTTGTTTCGCAAGATGAAAAAACACTGATCTTTAATAAGAAAATTGGTAAAACAATGGAAATTTGGAAGATCGCTTTAAATGAATCGTGATCTCAGTTTTAATACGTCTTCAAATTAAAAAAGCCGCATTTAGCGGCTTTTGTTTTTTTTAAATAAATAGTTTATTACATCTTCTCTACCTCAACAACCTCGTTAGTATTGATCTTAATATGGCCCAATCCGGCTGCCTTAACCGTTTTGGCAAACCAGGCTTTATCTTTTGCTGATTTTAAAGTTAAAGTGATGGCATAATAATCGCCGGTAACATTACCAGGCGTGCAATTCTCAACTCCTTCAGTTGCTTTTAATTTATCAATAATGGCAACAAGGTCTGCCTTTGAACCAGGCTTATATACCTCAAAATAAAAACTGGTGGTAGTGCTAAAATACTTATTGGCATCTGCTGCCATGGCATTTTTAATACAAATTGTTTTTGCAGGCGTTTCCTTAACAATTACTTTTTCAATAGTTGAATGGTTAGATGCCTTAAAAGCAGTTGATAAACTCATCAACGCAACAAAACTATATAGTGCAATTTTTTTCATACGAATTCTTTTATTAAAGTTACATAATTTTAAGCAAAAACAATACCAAAGTGTATTAGCGCTTTTTTTTGAAGAAGTCTTTTAACAAATCACCGCATTCTTTTTCCAAAACACCTGAAATGATCTCTGTTTTTGGATGTAATACCGATTGTCCAAGCATATTATAACCACGCTTTGAATCGCTTGCTCCATATACCACTTTACTGATCTGCGACCAAAATAACGCGCCGGCACACATCACACAGGGCTCCAATGTTACATAAAGCTTACAATCAATCAAATACTTGCCACCCAAAGCATTAGTTGCGCTGGTTATAGCTTGCATTTCGGCATGTGCCGTAACATCATTTAAAAGTTCTGTTAAATTGTGGGCGCGTCCTATCACTTTATTATTTGCCACAATCACTGCACCTACCGGCACCTCATCGGCATCAAATGCTTTCTGCGCTTCTTTTAAAGCCTCACGCATAAAATGCTCATCGGTGTATAAAGGGGCTATTGACATGTGCAGGTTGGCATGGCTTTTAAAATATTGATGTCGTCTATTTGTGAAACACTATCACAATCATAGATCACCAAATTAAAATTGTATTCCGCAGCATGCTCTTTTTGTGCCTGTACAAAATAACTGCCGCAAGGTTCTTTATGCACATCGCTTTGATCGTAATTGATCTCAAAATGTCGGAGATAAATCTTTAATACCTGCTCGTTCAATTTCAAACATTCCATTTTACATTTTGCCTTATCGCTAAAGCGCATGTACTGAAATGCCAACTCACGCATTTTCACTTCACCCGGACTTGCACAACTTCTGTTACCAAACAAAGCGTAAACAATAAGTATGCCTATACCAAAGCCAATACCGTAAAAACGTAATCTTCTCCAAAAATTCATATCCTATTTCTTTTCTATTGCTTTTTGCATTGGGTTGGTTCCTTTGCTCTGACCTCTTACCGGAGCAGCCTTTGTTTTAAATATATCAAACTTACTTGGCTCAGCTTTAATATTCCAAGTGTTGTTCTTCTCATTGATATCAGCCGTTTCTTTATACGGATCTAACTGTATGGCAGCAACCTTTTTTGTTTTCATGTAGGTTTTAAACACCTGCTTCTCATTCTTACGCCATAAATTCACATTCATACGCTCTATTTCCTTACTTCCATCTTCATAGATCCATTCAATTATGATCGGCATAACCAATCCGCCTTTATTGGAGAATTTGATCTCATACAAATAGGTTCCATCTATTTTTTTAAAGGCGGTATCACTCACCAGATCAATATTCTCGTTACGATCCTTCACTTCTTTTACAATTTCAGGAGAAGGCTTATAGTGGTAATAAAAATCACGAAGTGTAGTATCCACATCCACCAACGATTTTAAACCTTGTTGTTTATTACGAATGCTTGAAATGGATTCAAACTCTTTTTTAGGTGGATATGAATAAATGGTATCCATGCGCACTGCTAATACTTTTCCTTGAGTTACTTTAAACGCGCGCACGGTATCAATACTTATATCACAAGGATCGGTATCAAAAAACCAACCTCTCCAAAACCAATCCAGATCAACCGCACTGGCATCTTCCATGGTACGGAACAGATCTGCCGGCTCAGGATGTTTAAAGGCCCAACGGCGACAGTATTCCTTAAATGAATAATCAAACAATTCGCGGCCCATGATCGTTTCGCGTAAAATATTTAATGCTGTTGCCGGTTTTCCATAAGCATTCGCACCAAAGTTGTGAATATTCTCACTATTGGTCATAATTGGCTCCAATGATGTTTTAGGTAAGCGCATATAATCAACTATCTTATGCGCCGGTCCGCGTTGCGAAGGGTAATTCAGATCAAACTCTTGCTCAGTTAAAAACTGTACAAATGTATTCAAGCCTTCATCCATCCAGCTCCATTGGCGCTCATCGCTGTTAATGATCATCGGGAAAAAGTTATGCCCTACTTCATGGATGATCACTAATATCATCCCGTTCTTTGTTCCTTCTGTATAAGTTCCATCTTTTTCTGTTCTTCCGAAATTAAAACAGATCATTGGGTACTCCATTCCATTGGCCGCCTCTACACTTTGTGCAACAGGGTAAGGATATGGAATGGTGAATTTTGAATACGTTTTAATGGTGTGTGCAACAACCTTTGTTGAGTACTTGCGATATAAGCCATATGCTTCTTTCGGGTAAAAACTCATGCACATTACTTTTTTACCATCTTGCTTAATTGGCATAGCATCCCAAATATATTTACGTGAACTTCCCCAAGCAAAATCACGTACGCTATCTGCTTTAAAGATCCAGGTTTTTGTTGTTGGCTTTGCTACCGCCGCTTTGGCCGACATTGCTTCTAATTCAGCTGCCTTCGCATCATCCAACAATCCAATTTCCACAGGCTCGGAAGCAGTTTGTGCTTTTTGCCAGCGTGCAAATTGTGCCGGCGATAAAACCTGCTGATAGTTTTGGCATTCGCCGGTACCACAAACCAAGTGATCTGAAGGCACTGTCATTTTTACTTTAAAATTTCCGAAAGCCAAAGCAAACTCACCGCGTCCGGTAAATTGTTTATTTTGCCAACCATGAAAATCGCTATAAACGCACATACGCGGGTACCATTGCGTCATGGTAAACAAGCAATTTCCATCTTCAGGAAAATACTCATACCCGCCTCTTCCACCGGAGGTCATGCGATTTACCATTTTATAATTCCACTTTACTTTAAACTTTACTTTACCTTTTGGCTGAAGGGGCTTAACAAGATCAACACGCATCATGGTTTGGTTAATGGTGTATTTTAAAGGCTTCCCTAATTCATCTGTAACCTCTTCGATCTTATCGCCATATCCGGCCAAATTTTCCTTTGTTTTTAAACCATTTAAATATTGTTCAGTACCAATCTCCCCTACTTTACTTTCATCCATGTAATTCATGTCGTTGGTTGGGTCGTGCTGATTCTCATCTAACTGCAACCAAAGATAGGTAAGCACATCCGGCGAGTTATTGGTATAGGTAATCCACTCTGTTCCTATGATCTTGCGATTCTTTTCATCAAGTGTAACATCAATATCGTAATCGGCCTTTTGTTGCCAATACTTTGGTCCGGGTGCACCGGAAGCCGAACGGTACTCATTTGGCGTAGGCAAAATAGTACCTAGCTGTTCAAACTTGTTACCGTGTTGCGATTGAGGATTGTTTTGAATATTTTGTGAGAAAGCATTAGTTGATGCTATGAATGCAAAAAACAGACTGAGTTTAGTTAACTTCATTTTATAGAATTAAAGCCTTAAAAGTAACAAATTTATAGGGAAATTAATCGGTAAAATTGAAGTTTAGAGCGAATTTTGAAAACTAAAAATTTACCGTTTATGTAGCTTGGTATAAATGGATAAGGCGCTCAACCGAGATCTTAAGAGCAATCAAGCCAATAATTGAAACAAGAATTAATTTATACAACTGAAAAGGCACCTTAAATAAAAAAGCCATGCTCATATTTAAAATAACAACGCCTAATACAATTAAAAGTTGCCCTACCTCTAAGCCTAAATTAAAATAAAGCAAAGGCATAGCTACGCTTTCTTCCTTACCCAACATTGCTTTTAAAAGAAATGAAAACCCCATGCCATGAATCAGTCCAAAAAATATAACCACAAAATACAGGAAATTTGATTGCTCCTTTTGCTTCTTTTTAATATTCCACAAATTATAAATGGAGGTAATTAAAATACTAAAGGCTATTAAGAACTCAACCAGTTCGGTATTGATCTCGAAATGAGAGACCACGCTAATGGCCAATGAAATAGAATGGCCAACCGTAAAAGCAGTGATCATTAAGGCCAGTTTTTTCCATGTATCAAAACAATATGCTAAAGTTATTAAGGCAACAAAAAGAATATGATCGTATCCACCCCAATCTGTAATATGCTCAACCCCGGTACTGAACCACAACCAAAAATCCTTCATTTTTCCTTATCTTTGAACTATGCCAACGCAATTATTTGTACGAATTAAATTAATTATTGCCTTACTAACAACTATTTTGCTGTTTGGTTTTAAACCAATGCATCCTTTTTATTTGGGCATTACCCATTTAAAGCAAAACGCCAAAACACAAAGCATTGAAACATCGTTTAAGCTTTTTGTGAACGACCTGGAAGAAACCCTGCGAAAGCTCAACACTAAACCAATAGATCTTATAAACGGATCGAACAAGGTGGAATTGAACAAGATACTTGAAACATACCTGAACGCTCATTTTAAAATGAAAGTGAATGGAAAGGCTATTAAGTTCACTTACATTGGTTTTGAAATTGAGAAAGATGTGGCGTGGATATATGTTGAATACAAGAATGTAAAAAGCATTAAAACTGTTGAAATTGAGAATTCACTTTTATACGATCACTTTAAACAACAAACAAACATTGTTCGTTTGGAAGCCAATGGCAGTGAGCAAAACAACAAGCTCAACTACCCTGATAAGATCACAAAATTCACCTTTTAAATAGCATTTCGCTATTAACAATTCATAGCTCATAACGTTTGGAGTAATTAACACAAGCGTGTGTAATCATAATTGCTTAACCATTCATTTACAGCAAATTGAATTTCTATTTTTATCGAAATATAAAACGTGAAATAATGAGTTTCAACGACATCAAATCGGAATTACAACAAGTACTTGACAGTGACGTAGCTTTACGCAAAGAATTTAATGACCTGAAGCGCTCTTTGAGTGACTACAGAAATCAATTGATCCTTCGTGATGAAGATTGCAAGCGTTTACAGGTAACCATTGACGTGCTTAACACCAAGTTAACCGTAATGGAGCGTGATAACACCTTGTACAAAAGCGAGATCACCTCTTTCAAAGAATTACGTACCAACATCAAAGATCAATTGCAGGAAAAGCAAAGTGAAATTGATGCGCGTTTTGAAGAGATCAATGCTTTAAAAGCCGAGTTAGAAACCATTGCGAGCAAATACGAAGCGCAAATAGAGAACGTTAAGCAAGATGCTTACAACGAACTTTCGCAAGTGAAGCAAAGCTACGAAAGTCAGATCAACGACTTGAGAAGTGGTTCACACTATAAAGAAATTGGCTTAAAGGACGAATTCGAGAACCGTATTAACGAGATCACCTCATCATTTGCCGATAAAGAGATGGGAATGATCAGCGCTCACGAAGAAACTTTGAATAGCATCAGAAACTCATACGAAAACCAGATCAGTGAATTAAAGAACTCTTATGAAACACAAACTGCAAATACATCATCAGAGAACGAGATCACCGTTAATGGTTTAAAATATACTTACGAATCAAACCTTGCGAAGTTAGAAGAAAGCTATACCCAAAAGATCGAATCGATCGAATATGGTTATAAGAACCAGATCAATTCATTAAAACTTGAGTTTGAAGAAGAGCGTTCACAATTGGTTACTTCTTATAATATGCGTATTGAAGAGTTACAATCGCAATTGATCCAAAACGAAAGTAACTTAAGAACCAGCTACGAAAGCACTATTGAAGAATTAAAGGGACAATTAAGTTCAAATGTGAGTGATCTTACTTCTTCATATGAGAATAAGATCTCGGCTTTAACATCTGAATTCACTGAAAAAGAACAAAGTTTAATTTCAGGTCACGAATCACATATTGCTGAACTACAAGCTCAGTTCAATAGTGAGATCGAAAGTATGAAAGCATCTTATGAAGATAAGCTTTCAAACACTGTTATTCATTCGAACAACCAAAACGCTAAACTAAGTGAAGAGCTTACAAAGGCGCAATTAGAAGGCGATGCAAACAGAGAGAACATTCGCATCTTATTAAGTCAGGTTGAAGAACAAAATTCTACTATTGCCAACTTAAATAGTGAGTTAAGATCATTTAACGAACAAATTGAAGCTTCTAAAAATTCATATTCAGAGTTAACCAATGAATTTGAATCTTATAAGCAAACACAATCTTTATCACAATCAGAGCAGGTTAACCAACTCAACGCACAAATAGAAGTATTGAATGCGGAGATCAACAACCTTGTATCTGTAATTGAAAAAGCCAGCAACCAGCAAAGCGAAACCGAACAATTATTAAATTCAAAATCAGAAGAGGCAGCACGTTTATTATTATCAAATGGCGATCTTTCTTCACAAATTTCGGATCTGACCGGCTTACTGGCAGCTAAGGAAAATGAGCTGGATGAAGCACGATCGTCATTTTCTTCTGAATTAGAATCGTTAAAATCAAACTTAAATTCTGAGTTTGAAGAGCGTTCGCAAGCCAATAATATTGAGTTCGAAAAATTATTAGCTGAAAACTCAAATCTGATCACTGAAATTGATGCCACTCAAACAAAGGTTGAAACTTTAGAAGCAGAGTTAGCATTAATTAAAGCAGAATTAGAAGAAACCAAAACAATTAGTGCAGGAAAAGTAGAAGATCTTAAAGAAACATTGAACAACAAGAACTTTGAGATCACCAACATTTCGGCAAATAACTCAGCCTTGAATGCCGAGATCGCTAATTTAAGATCAGAGATCTCATCGTTAAACAGTCAGTTAGCTGAATCGTCACAAAACTCAGAATTGGTTCATAGCTTACAGGATAATTTAGAATCGATCAGTTCAGAAAAAAATCAATTATTGTCGGAGATCAACTTCTTACAATCAACTATTTCTGAATTAAACGAAACAACCGCATCGTTAAACAAAAAAGTAGAAGAGTATCAAAATCAACTAAACGATCTACAATCTAAAAAGAGTTCAGTTGAAGAAGATGCCTTTATTGATAAGTTGTTCAAGCAAATTGATGCTTTAAATGATGAGCGTTTGGTATTATTGACTGAAAAAGAGGAAATGGCATCTCAATTGTTAAAAATGAATGATGTGATCTCTGGTATTTCTCAAAATATTGATAGTCAGAGTATTGACGTTAGTGATTTGAATAATCACCGAAAAAATGTTATCTTAGCAAAATATTCAGATGGGCAAGGATCTAGTAACGAAACTGCTCAAATGAAAAAACAAATAAACGAATTGGTGCGTGAAATTGATAAATGCATTGCGTTGTTAAGTGCTTAATTTAACGCCCTCTTTTAATGAGTGAAGTAAGTATAAATGTAGAAATAGCCGGTAGCATTTATCCGGTAAAAGTAAGTTCTGCTGACGAAGGGAAGTTAAGAGAGGTTGTTACTATAATAAATACAAAGATCGGGGAGTTTGAAAGAAACTACGTGATCAAGGATAAGAAGGATGTGTTGGCGATGGTTGCGTTGCAACTGGTTTCAGAATACTACAAAAATGCCAAATCCTCTGAGGAAGAATTAAGCCATTTAAGAACCATGCTAGCTGATGTAGAGCAAATGCTGAAAGAGCATAAACAAAACATCAGGAATATAGAAGAGTAATTTTTATATTTTTAATTATATACACGCACAAAAATGAGTTTTGACTTATTTTTTGTGCGTTTTTTTTTAACCTAAAATAAAAGTAAAATGGATGTACTAACCATCATATTTATCGCCGGGGCCCTAATTTTGGGAGTGGTTGCCGGTTTTTTGATAGCCGGAAGTAAATTAAACGCGAGCGCTAAAAAAGAAAAAGAGAACCTTATAAAGGAAGCTGAAGTGAAAGCCGAAGCCACCAAACAAGAAAAGATCCTTCAGGCAAAAGAAAAATTCTTGCAACTGAAATCAGAACATGATAAAGCTGTTCAGGAAAAGAATAATCAAATTTCGGTTGCCGAAAATCGCATTAAACAAAAGGAAACAGATCTGTCTAAAAAAATAGAAGATGCTAACCGAAAAGAAAAAGAATTAGAGAATGCGAAGAACCAGGCTAACCAACAAATTGAAATTTACAAAAGTAAATTAGAGGAAGTTGAAAAAGGTCACCGCAAACAAGTTGAAATGCTTGAAAAAGTGAGTGGCTTAAAGGCAGAAGAAGCAAAGACTCAATTGGTAGAGAGCATTAAGGCCGAAGCAAAAACGGCAGCCATGTCGTATATTAAAGACACCATGGATGAGGCAAAGATCAATGCCAACAAAGAAGCTAAACGCATTATCATTCAAACCATACAACGTGTTGCTACTGAAACAGCCATTGAAAATTCAATTTCGGTATTTCATATCGAAGGTGATGAAACCAAAGGCCGAATCATTGGTCGTGAGGGACGTAACATCCGTGCCTTGGAAGCTGCTACAGGTGTTGAGATCATTGTTGATGATACTCCGGATGCCATTACATTAAGTTGTTTTGATTCGATCCGTCGTGAAATTTGTCGCTTAGCCTTACATCAATTAGTTTCTGATGGTCGTATTCACCCTGCCCGCATTGAGGACGTGGTTGAGAAGACCAAAAAGATGCTGGAAGAAGAGATCATTGAAACCGGTAAACGTACTTGTATCGATCTTGGTATTCATGGCCTACACCCTGAGTTGATCAGAATGGTTGGACGTATGAAATAC
>JBIKKW010000143.1:0-6624 GCA_044360115.1 Bacteroidia bacterium | reverse complement strand
GTAAAACAGCTCCTTTAATGCCCTTACTTAACACTTTTTCTGCCTAAAACTCTAAAAAATATACTATTTTTACCGTTCATTCGTTTATCCTCTAGTGAAAACACGGTTTTTTATATTTGCCGCATGGGCACTTTTTTTGGCAAGCTGTTCAACAAAAAAGAACACCGTTGTTTCAAGAGGATATCATAACCTCACAGCTCGCTTTAACGGATACTACTATTCAACCGAAAGTATAAAAGACGGCGAATACAAGATCGAACAGAACAACAAAGAGAATTTCGAAAAAACCTTACCCGTTTACATTTATCCAAGCAGCGAAAAAGCAAAAGCCACATTTCCTGAATTTGATAAAGCCATTAAAAAATCAACAACCTGTATTCAACGCCACGCTATAACTGATAGCAAAGGAACCGTTATTCCAAGCTCAGGAAACTGGATCGATAACAACTGGATAAACATTGGTATTTCGCGTTTTTATAAGCGTGAGTTTTTTTCGGGCATAGAGGCTTTTGAATATGTAGTAACTACCTATAACAAATCAAAAGATAAATATGATGCCATGCTTTGGCTCGTAAAATCGTACAATGAAATTGGTTCCGTAAGTAATTCTGAACAAATATTATCCTTACTCAAAAACGAAAAAAAATTACCGGCACACATTAAACGTGAACTGCCTGCGCTTGAAGCAGATTACTTCTTCCGAAAAGGACTGCTTACTGAGGCATCAACCAAACTGATGACCGCTGTAAACAACAAGAATATTTTTACAGGAAACTCACGTAAAAAACGTGCACGTTACTCTTTCATTATTGCGCAAATGCTCGAAGAACAAAAAGATTACAAACGTGCAAGAAAATATTATGACTATACCATTCGCCTGAAACCAAATTACGAACTTGTTTTTTACAGTAAGATCAAACTGGCGCGAATGCTGGATGTGAAACGCATGAATTCTGAAAAGACCAAGAAGGATCTTTTAAAGATGGCGAAGGAATTCAAGAATTCAGATTATTTTGATGTGATCTATTATACCTTAGGAGAGATCGAAGAGAAAGAAAGGAACATTGATAAAGCGGTTTATTATTACAAAAGATCGGTACAAACCAGCACCATCAACCCAAGTCAAAAAGCCTACTCGTATTTAAAATTGGGTGAGATCAATTTTGAGCAAACCAACTATCCGTTGGCACAAGCTTATTACGATAGTACTTTGGTAACACTCCCTAAAGATCATCAAAACTACAAGAACATTGTTGCGCGCCAAAAAACCTTGGATAATTTAGTGCAATACCTCAACACCATTAAACGAGAGGATAGTTTGCAACGTTTAGCAAAAATGAGCGATGCTGAAAGAACTTTGGTGATCAATAAGATCATTAAAAAATTAGAGGCCGATGAAGAAAAGGCGAAGGAAGAAAAAGAAAGACAAATGAATGACAAGAATATTGGAAATTCAAATGTTGTAGGTGTTCCTGATCCAAATACACAAGCATCGTCGCAGGCATCATTCTATTTTTATAACCAAAGTACCATAAGCTTTGGTGTTGTTGATTTTGTGAAAAAATGGGGCAATAGAAAAAATGAAGATAACTGGAGACGTTCGAACAGAACATTGACCATAGATGAGAATGCAACCAATGTAAAAGACGAAAAAGGTGATGTGAAACAAAACGGCAACACCGATCCAAGAAAAACAAAAGAATTCTATTTAAAAAAATTACCGGTTACCGATTCACTTATGGCTTTTAGCAATGCAACCATCATTGAAGCTTTTTATTTACTGGGTACAACTTACAAAGAAGACCTGAATAATAACAAAAAAGCACTCACGGCCTTTGAAGAATTAAACTCACGTTACAGCACCCACAAATATTTATTGAATACATACTATCAGCTTTATCGCGTTTGCGAAAAAGAAAAACAAGCAGAAAAGGCCGAGTTTTATAAGAATAAGATCCTGAACGAATTTCCGAATAGTGAGTTTGCATTGTTGATCAAGAATCCGAAGTACGCTGAAGAAAAACAATCGGAAACAAGCGAGGTTGAAAAAGAGTACACTAAAGTTTATGCTTTATATATTGCCGGAAATTATGCCGATGCCTATACAACAAGTGCTGCTGCTTCTGCTAAGTTTGGTAAAACTGTTTACACACCAAAATTTGAATTCATTAAAGCCATGAGTGCGGGCAAAACTAAAGGAGTAGATACCCTGGAGGCAGGATTAAAACAATTAGTGGCCTTATATCCTAAATCGGAAGTTACACCTTTAGCTAATGATATTTTAACCAGCATTAAAAAACAAAAAAATCCTGAAATGTTTGGCGATGCACCAAAGGAAAAAGTACTGAATAAAGATACCTTTCAGGTCAATTTAACATCTGAACATTTTATTATTGCTTTATGTCCCGATGATCCAAAAATTGCCAATGGCTTTAAAACCAAATTAGATATTTTTTGCAAAAAATATTACAGCGCAAAAGTGTTTAATATAACAAGCACCTTGTTTGGTACAAAAATGCAAATGGTGATCTTAAAATCGTTTACCGATGCCACCGAGTCAAGCAAATTCATGGAAAATTTAAATAATGATAAGGATGTTTTTACTGCTGAAGTAAAAAAAGAAATGTTCACGATATTGAACATTGCCGCCGAAAACCTGCCTATGTTCTATAAAAAACAAAATGTGAATGGCTATCAATTGTTTTATAATGATAATTACAAATCGGTAGATAAAGCAATTGGCGATGATGCCAATAAGTTAAAATAGTTTGAATTTCCTATAAAAGTGCCTATCTTGTATAAAATTTAGCAGACATGTTTAACTCATCTAAAAATCAAAATATCGATGCCGGCTCAATCAATTTATTGGGCGCTGGTACAAAGATCAATGGTGACATTACTTCTAATGGCGACTTTAGAATTGATGGGAATTTATTGGGAAACATAACCATTTCGGGTAAATTGGTTTTAGGAAGTACCGGCCGAATTGAAGGAAATATTCAATGTGCTAACGCCGATCTTAGCGGTGAGGTTAAAGGTACCGTTAACATCAGCGAAACGCTTTCTTTAAAAAGTACAGCAAAGATCAATGGTGATATTGTAACCGGTAAATTAGCCATTGAGGCTGGCGCAATTTTTACAGGCACTTGTAACATGGGTGCAATTGTAAAGAACATCAGTCAAAAAAATGAGCAAAAATCAGTTGCCTCCCAAACAGCCTAACAGCTTTATAAAATACAGCAATTTGGCCATCCAAATGGGGATTATCATTGGTCTTTCGGCATGGGGAGGTTCCAAATTAGATGCTTATTTTAAAACGCAAGAACCTTACTTTACCATCATTCTTTCGCTAATTGGCATTTCAGGCTCATTGTATCTGGTGATCAAGGATGTGATCGCCGAATCAAAAAAGAAAAATGAAGACTAACATTTTTAAGCCGGTCATATTTTCAATAATTATTGCATCAGCATTTTCATTTACCATTCAAACATTTGTTACCATTACTCTTCCGCAATGGCACTGGATCATGAGTGTTTGCTTCTTTGCCTTGTTATCAATCGTATTAAACATTGTTTACATTCAACGAACCGATAGCAGAACATTTATTAATACCATTATGGTTAGTTCAGGCGCACGCTTGCTCTCATCGGCAGTTGCTTTCTTAATTTACGCTTATAATTTTCAAGAATACAATAAACCTTTTGTGTTTCATTTTATGGTGCATTATATGGTGTTTGCTATATTTGAAATAGTGTTCTTGCTTAAAATTGTAAATACACAAAGTAAAAAATCATGAAAACCAAAAACTTTTTAGTGTTCGTATGCCTTGTGCACTTTGCATTTAGCTATGCGCAAACCAAAACCAACAAAGCTAACGGCGAGTATACATTTACCATTATCAAATCGTTAGATGCCACTCCGGTTCAAAACCAACAGCAAACAAATACCTGCTGGTCGTTTTCATCGCTTTCGTTTTTTGAAAGTGAATTGGCCCGCATGGGAAAGGGTAAAGATTTTAATTTAAGCGAAATGTTTGTGGTTAGAAAAGCTTATCCATTAAAGGCTCAAAACTATTTACGCATGCATGGAAAGACCAGTATGGGTGAAGGTGGCGGATTTCCTGACGTGCTAAATGTAATGCGAAACTATGGCATGATGCCCGAAGAACTTTATAAAGGCAAAAAAAACGATAACGATGTGCATAACCATTTTTTATTGGAAAAGGTTTTGCAGGGAGCATTAGCCCCGGCTGTTGAAGGCGGATTTCAAAAGATAGATCATGAATTTTTAATGGCCAATGTTGAATCGATATGTGATAATTATTTAGGTAAGGTGCCCGAAAAATTTGACTATAAAGGTAAAACCTACACACCCCGAACTTATGCCGATGCTACAGGAATAAATCCGGATGATTACATTCTTTTAACCTCCTTTACGCACCACCCTTACTATGAAAAATTTATTTTAGAAGTGCCGGATAACTGGGCCTGGGAAAAAGTAAATAACATTCCGCTGAATGAATTACAAGAAACCATGAGTTATGCCATCAACAACGGATATACCTTTGCCTGGGCGGCCGATGTTTCTGAAAAAGGTTTTTTATTTAAAGATGGCGTTGCCGTGGTTCCCGAAAAATCGTATGATGCCATGAATGAGCTTGAAAAAATATCAATAGGTATTAAACCTCAGAAACAAATGGTAATTACACCCGAATTACGCCAAAAAGCATTTGATAATTATGAAACGCAAGACGATCATGGTATGCATGCTGTTGGGACCGCTAAAGATCAAAATGGCACAATGTACTATGTGATCAAAAACAGTTGGGGCACAAAACGTAACGATTGTGATGGTTATTTTTATGCAAGCGAAAGCTATATGCTTTATAAAACCACTTGCATTATGCTGCATAAAAAAGCAATTCCGGCAGCCATCGCAAAAAAATTAGGCATCTACCAATAAACTAAACACCATTTTAATTGTTTATAGTGTATGTTTCATAATCCAATAGATAAAGATAAAACAGCCGAAGAACCGGGCTTAATTGCCTATCCACATCACATTGGAAGCATTGTTGTAAAACCAGAGGATCAGGGAAAACTTAAATCACGAGCGCTTAGCGCCATGCGTGAGCAAACAAACAAACAGCTCGCACAAATTCAAAGGCAAGCTGCTTTGCTGGCTAAACAGGCAAATGAATTACAAAAACGCGTTGAAATAAGCGAAAAAATATATACAGCTGAACTCTCGTTTGAACCCTTTATTGGCCATGTTTATCACCTCTATAAAAAAGGAGAGGTATATAAGTTATACATGATCGGGCCGGATGAGTGGGGTAAAACAAAACGCGAAAATTTAGAATACCTTAGCTCAGTGAAACTATTAAGTGACCATACATGGGAAATTGTTGACTCATTAGATGGCGATTTTAGTACATTTTAACTTTTTTAAGCACGCTATTTGCACGATTTGAAACGTACAGTATAATAACTAAAACTTTGTATCATGACATCAAATCAATTAACCTTACCGGCTTTTCCGCTTAAAACCATTTTATTGCCAGGCGAAGCAAGCAAGCTTCATATTTTTGAAGAACGTTATAAGGAACTTGTAAAAGATTGTATTGATAACAACGCTTCATTTGCCATACCATTTTTTGAGAATGGTAAAATGAGTGATTATGGTTGTGAAGTGAAAATAAAAAATGTACTTAAAGAATATCCCGACGGTAGAAAAGATATTTTAGTGGAATGTACACGCATTTGTAAGATTGTTGATTTTACCGAGCAACTATCGCCAAAACTTTATGGTGCCGTTTTAATTGAATTTGAAAAGAATAATATTTTAGTGACCGATGCAAACTTGCAGGATGCCATTATACATTACTTTAGCACGGTGCAAAATAAGATTATTGATTACGATACATTGGGTAAATTAAGCGTTTATAATATTGCAAATTCATTACAACTATCCCCAAGCGAAAAACTAATACTGATCACTTCTAAAAACAAACAGGCCGTGCTTTTAAATCAGATCAAATTCATAACGCACATTGTAAATGCCGAGCAGCAATTGAACAACCGGTTTATGTTCAATTAAGAAAGTCCATCACCCATGATCTTTACGGTGATGTTATCTAAATTATCCGCCAATTTTAACTGACACGATAAGCGTGATGTTGGTGTAATGTTTGGTAAAGTATCCAGCATGGCGTATTCATCATCTGATATTTCTTTCAGCTTGTCAAAACCGCTGATCACCTCCACATGGCAGGTAGCGCATAATGCCATGCCACCACATGTTGCTAAAATATCGTATTCGTTTCCTTTTAAAAATTCCATTAAGCTTAAGCCCATATCGGTTGGTGCTTCAAGCGTAGTTAAACTTCCATCAGGATTTTGAATGTTTATTTTAATGTCTGTCATTTTTAATCAATTAAAATGTGTTCACGCCATTAACCGTTGTATACTTCATGGTATACTTAACGCCCGGGTTCATGTATTTATAAGCACTGTGGCTCATTAATGCCGCTTCATGAAATCCACATAAGATCAATTTCAATTTATTCTTATAGGTATTGATATCGCCGATCGCATAAACACCCGGAATGTTGGTTGAATAAT
>JBIKKW010000043.1:0-22723 GCA_044360115.1 Bacteroidia bacterium | reverse complement strand
TGTACCAATAACTGGCAATATCCAGGTCAAAGTTTAAACGACTTGCTTCCGCGTAATTGTAATTTACGGTTACGTTCGAACTGTCTCTTGCTACCAGCTTACCATAAAGCACCGCCGCGCTATACCAATCTTTTTCATTCATGGCATTCTCTGCCTGAATCTTTATGGTTTTATTGCTTTGCGAAAAACTCAATGATGAGATCAAAAGAAATAATATGAAGAGATATTTTGAAGAGATTTTTTGATTCATATTACATAAAAACCGGACAAGGTTTCTTTTTGATGATCGTTTGGTATTTCTTGTAAAAAATATGGATCACGTAAATTTCAAAGGCACCTCTGCGGTTGGTAGCTGCGGTGAATTTGCTGGTGTTAATATCGTAAGCAATACCGGCCTGAAGATCTTTATAAGTATAGCCGCCTCTTAAAATAAATGCATCCTTTGCACGAAAACTCATACCGGCCATAATGGATTGATTTGCGTCTTTATTTAAATAATATTTTAATGACGCATGCGGAATCAATTCATTATACTTTCCTTGGCGGTTGTATAGTAATTCTGCTACAACATCTGTTTTTAAGTTAATAGGCGTAGAGAAAAGCAAATAGGTGCTCGATTTCAGATCCAAAGCACTTTGATCATTTCCTTGATAGGTAATTACCGGTGTGGTTAAGTGATGTAAACTGGTTCCTAAAATAAAACGTTGTTTTCGGTTAAGAATGTACTGCGCAGCTGCCCCAAAATTAATATCGCCAAAATTGTAACGGGTCCAGTTAAAATTTTCGCCGGTTGCTGATGATTTATTGTAATTCAATCCATCGTATTGGTTATCGAAGGTCATACGCTCATAATCAAAGCCAACCGAACAAAACCCAACATTTAAACCGGCAGAAATGAGTAGGCTGCTATCAGCTTTTAAAGGGTGAATGTACGTTCCGCTTAAATACATTTGTGTAGTGCCGTATCGCGTATCGCCTGCTTTATCGTTATTAAAAAGCAATCCAACACCAACCATGTCCTTTGTATTAGAACTTTGCCTGATGCGGGTTTCGCCACTCATACTAATAGTTGAGTAGGGCACAGGAACACTTAACCATTGGCTACGGTAAATGGCATTTACACGGTAATCGCCATTAAAAAAACCTGTAAGAGCGGGGTTCAAATTCAATAACGACCCACTAAATTGTGAAAAATGGATATCCTGCGCGCTTACTTTAACGCAAATAATAATAGACAGTATGAAAAAACGTGTTTTCAAATGGTGGTTCCAAACAAATATAATAAATTCATTCGTTAAATGAAACACCTTCTTTAGCAAGAAATAGGACAGGAAATGTTTACTTCTTGTTCTCTTTAGCAATTACAATGTATACCGGAAAATGATCGCTATATCCTGCTGTATAGGAGCCACCACTGTATGTTCTGAAAGGATAGCCTTTAAAATTTCCTTGATCTGTTTTTAAATACGGTTTGTTAAATACCCTTACTGTATAATAATTCCATGTTGCAAATTCGCCGGGAATAAATGGCTTGTTCAACATGATCTGATCAAATAAGTTCCAACTGTCGCGCCATGCTAAAGTACCTATACCATCATTATGTAATTTTTCCATTGGGTTAAAAAACTCTTCTGCATTGGCGTTTTTAATATCATCATAAGTACGAATATACTTTTTAACACACTCGTTATCCGGGTCATCATTCAGATCTCCCATGATCGCGATCTTTGTGCTAGGGTCTGCTTTTGTGATGCTATCAGCTATATGGCGTGCAACTTTTGCAGCGGCGTTTCTATTTGGTCGGCTGGCCAATTCACCACCTCTTCTGCTTGGCCAGTGATTTACTAGCACACAAAGAGGTTCTCCTGCAAAACTTCCGCTAACAACTAAAATGTCGCGTGTTTTATGAGCAGAATCGGTAACTAAAGTAACCTTATAAGAAACTGCTTTTTTAAGTTGAAAATATGTAGGGTTATAAATAAATGATGGGTCTACACCGCGGGCATCCGGTCCTTCAATATGAACAACCTTGTAATTGCGTTTTTTTAGTTTCTCGGTTTTTACAAGGTCTTCAACTACGTTTTTATTTTCAATTTCACATAAACCAAGTATAGCCACTCCATCGGGCGTAACATCTGTTGCCATTTCGCTGATAACCTTAGCCAAATGATCCAGTTTTGTTTTGTATCTGTCACCCGTCCATGCGTTGGTTCCGCTTGGTGTAAATTCTTCATCGTTTTTCCAAACATCGTTAATGGTATCATATAAATTCTCAACATTCCAGAATCCGATGGCTGAAATAAAATAGTTTTTATCTTTTTGAAGTTTTTGCGCGTTTGCTAAAAATGTTAGCGTAAGTGAGGCAAAGAGGAAGTAAAATTTTAATTTCATAATAATAATTTTGTAAAATTAGTAATTAAATGTGAGTTCAATGTTAAACGCATATCAACTTAATGCTAAACCAAATTAGATGCCAATGTAAATTGTAAATTGTAAAGTTTTGTTAATATTTAGTTAATAGTGCAAAAGTTAAATGTAATTATATTTGTGAGTTCATTGCAGGAGGTGATCACCCTTGAGGATGTTACAGGTTCTCTGTTACAGTCCGAAGCCGCTTCCAAAAAAATGCAAAATGAATTTCAAAAAAGATTAAATTTAAATAATGATAAGTAAAAAATTAGCTTTCGCTTTTGTGTTCTCAAGTAGTATTTTGCTGGCACAGGATGATTCAACGCATGTAAAGGATTATCAAAAAGATTCTTTGTCTACCAAGTTCAATATACCAATATTTAGTACTTCAGGTGGTGATGTGGATAACGATTTGGAACAACAAGATGTTTCATCACTTTTAATGTCTAGTCGTGATGTATTTACTCAATTTGCCAGTTTTCAGTTTGGTGCCGGAAGATACCGCATGCGTGGTTATATGGCCGAAAACCAAATGGTAATGATCAATGGTGTAAACGTAAACAATTTGGAAACCGGTTTTAGTGCCTGGAGCAATTGGGGCGGTTTAAATGATGTAACGCGTTATGTTGAGAATAGAGTAGGTTTAGTGGCTTGCCGTTTAGGTTTTTCAGGTGCAGGTGGATATACGAATATTGATTCAAAAGCATCATCTTTTAGAAAAGGCACACGCGTTTCTTACGCCAATGCAAACCGTATTTTTGCGCATCGAATGATGGTTACACATTCAACCGGAATGACAAAAAGTGGATGGGCATTAACCCTTTCTGCTTCTTCGCGTTACGGTGATCAAGTTTATATTCCGGGAACTTATTTTAACGCGAGTGCTTTTTATTTATCTGTTGATAAACGTATCAACGACAAACACTTGTTAAGTTTTACCGGCTTTGGAGCGCCAATTGAGCAAGGACGTGCAAGTGCGGCAACACAAGAAACATATGAACTTGCAGGTAGCAATTATTATAATTCATTATGGGGTTATCAAAATGGTAAAGTAAGAAACTCACAGGTAAGTAAGGTTAATCGTCCGATGTTGATGTTGTCGCATATTTTTAAGATAAATACAGACGAACAATTAACTACCTCAGTTTTTTATAATTTTGGTAAGTCAACTCTTTCGTCATTAAATTGGAACGATGCTCCAAATCCTCGTCCGGATTATTACCGCTATTTACCAAGCTATTATTATATGCAAGGTGATACAGTGCAAGGTGATATTCTTAAAAATAACTGGTTAAACAATGCGCCAAATACACAGCAGATTTCTTGGGATCGAATGATCGCTATGAATCAAGCTAACCTGTATACCGATCCAACTAAATTAGGCCAAGGCTTAAATACCACCGAAACGCGCGCGCGTTACATTTTAGAAGATCGTATTGAGGATCTAAAAAATATTGGATTTAATACCGTTTACAATAAACGTGTTAATGAGCTTTACTTCAGTTTGGGTTTAAATGCCAATATGTATAAGAACAGAAAGTATAAAGAATTGAATGATCTTTTAGGTGCAACATTTTGGTTAGATGTTGATCAGTTTGCAGAAAATTTAGGTGTTGACGAAAGTTTCCAGCAAAGTGATATCGATAACCCAAATAAGCGAATTTACGAGGGTGATAAATTTGGTTACGATTACTCAATGAATATTAATAGAGCTGAAATTTGGGGTCAGGTTGAATATACTTTTAGCAAGATGGATATCTATGCATCTATTTCTGCATCAGAGAACCAGATTTGGCGTGAAGGTTATATCGCTAATGGAAAATTTCCTACCACAAGTAAAGGAAATAGCGAAAAATTAAATTTCTTTAATTATGGTATCAAAGGTGGTGCTACATACAAGATCAATGGTCGTAATTTTATTACTGCAAACGGAAGTTATTTAACTCGTACGCCTGAAGCAAATAATTTATTCCTATCCCCTCGTGTAAGAAATGATGTTGTTCAAGGTATTCAAAATGAAAAAGTTTTATCGGGCGATATTAATTATATGGCAAAGTTCCCGAATTTTAAATTCAGAGCTACTTACTACAATACGTTGATCCAAGATCAAACTTGGTTGCGTACGTTTTGGAGTGATGAATTTAATAATAATGTGAATTATATTATGACAGATGTGCACCAAACGCACCAAGGTATTGAATTAGGTATTGAAAAAGTGCTATTTGCTGCGCACACCATTCAGGCGGCTTTTGGTTACGGTCAGTTCTTGTATAAAGATCGTCCGGTTGCTCAATCATGGCAAGATAATAATAATGTAAGTTTATTTACTAATAGAGTTGTTTATTTGGATAACTACCGCGTTGGAGCAGGTCCTCAATTAGTTTCAGGTTTAGGTTACCGTTATAGTGGCAAGAAGTTTTGGTTCGCAGGTATTACCTTCAACTATTTTGATGAGATCTATTTAGAGCCAAATCCCGACAGAAGAACTGCTGAGGCAATTTCAAAATATGTTTCAACTGATCCTCAAGTAAAAGAGATCACTAGCCAGGAACAGTTACCATCTTATTTTACCCTAAATATTAATGGTGGAAAATCATGGCGTATCATGAAAAAGTATTTCTTGAATATCAATTTAAGCGTAAATAATCTATTGAACGATCAAACAATTAGAACAAGCGGATTTGAGCAATTACGTTGGGATTATTCAAACGTTAGTAAATTTGATAATAGATATTTCTATATGAACGGTGCTACTTATATGGCAATTTTAAACTTTAATTTTTAACACGATGAAGAAGATCATTCTCTATACAATTTTGGCGGTTTTAGGTTTTACATTTAATTCATGTAAAAAAGAAGCCGATCAACCAACAGTTGCAGATTTAACAGGACGTAAAGTATATTCTGCTGCTGAATTGCGTGCTATTGCTACATGTACCAATAATTGCGCAAAACGTTTTACAAGCGATGTTTATTTTATTGGTGTAGTTGTTGCCGATGAAGTAAGTGGTAATTTTTATAAAGAGCTTTATCTGCGCGATCGCTATAATACCGGCGGAATTCATCTTGACATGAATTATAGTTCAAGTTATTTTATTGGTGATTCTATTCGTGTTAATTTAAAAGGGTTAGACGTTGATATGAATTCAACCACAGGAATGTTGGAGATCGATTCATTGGATCATGAGAAGTTTATTGTGAAGTTTGCCAGTGGTCCTAGTCCGCAGCCTCGTCAGCTAACTATCGCACAATTGAACGCTTCAAGTGCAACGTATTTATGCGATCTTATCCAGATCAATAATGCAGGATTTTTGCCAATTGATACGAATCAAGTTTGGGCCGATCCAATTGCGCAAATGTCAATTAACCGAACGATACAAGATTGTGATGGCGGTCAGTTAATTGTAAGAACAAGTAACTATGCCAAATTTGCACAACAACGCACACCATCTAAAAGTGGTTCTATTATTGGTATTGCAACGGCTTATCAAGGTACCAACCAAATGGCGATCCGTCATCCAAACGAAGTAAATATGAAATCTTCAGGATGTACTGTATATACTAAAAAAGACTTTGAAGATAACAGCCTAACGAGTGGTGGTTGGTCGCAAATTGCGGTTACCAATTCATTAGTAAATTGGTCAGCCAGTTCTTTTGGTACTGATAAGTTTGCTAAGATCTCCGGTTTCGTTTCTTCTACAAATCAAAACTCAGAAAGTTGGTTAATTTCGCCAGCTTTAAATTTAAGCGCTGCATCAAATCCGATATTAACTTTTAGAACCGCTGCAAAATTTAGTGGTAATCCTTTAGAAGTATGGGTTTCATCTAATTATACTAGTGGTTTGCCGGGTACAGCAACTTGGACCCAATTATCAGGTTTTGCTTTATCACCAAACAACCCAGGTAGTTATTTATGGACCGCCTCAGGCGTAATTTCATTGAGTAGTTTCAAACAAAATAATGTACGAATTGCATTTAAATACAAAAGCACAACTTCAGGTTCAACAACTTATGAAGTAGATGATGTGTTGGTTAGAGAAAATTAATTAAAAAGAGATCAAAATGAGATATTTAACTATAGTTGCCATATTAGGTTCAGTACTATTGAGTTCATGTAAAAAGAAATTTGATGAACCAGCTGTAAAAGCACCACCCGCTGTGAATGGGTTTATTACCATCGATTCAATTTTTAAAAAGTATAAGGCTTATTATATTACTTCAATTCCAAAACCAACCAAATTATTTAAGTTTGAGAATGATGTGAATTTGGAGTGTATTGTTACTGCCGATGAAACCAGCGGTAATATTTACAAAACAGCTTTTGTACAAGATGCTACAGGAGGTTTACAGGTAAAATTATTGAATGCCGGCGGCTTGTATGTTGGCGATAAGATCCGCATTAATTTAAATGGTGTTACTTTAGATGATTACGGAGATATGGTTCAGTTAGACTCTGTAGATATTGAGAAAAGTGTTGTGAAAGTTAATTCAGGAAACCCTGTTGTACCTGTTAAGGTTACATTTAATCAGTTATTGTTGTTAAATGGCAATGGTCATACACCATTTCAATCGCGCCTTGTAGTCCTTGATTCAGTTGAATTTGATCTAGGAAGTAAAGATCAGTTTTATGCCGATGCGGTTGGAAAAAACAGTATCGATCACTTTTTATTGAATGCTAATCAGCAAGAGGTTATATTGCGTTCTTCTGGTTATGCCAATTTCGCTGGTAATAAAACACCTTGCGGTAAAGGAACAATGACCGTTATTGTTGGCCAGTACAATGGTGATGTGCAGTTAACCATACGTGATTTTAAAGAGGTAAAATTATCTTCAGATGGTTGCCCTTTATTTATTAGTACATTCAATGGATCTAATGTTTTTGCAGGTGGTTGGGTAAATTACAATGTTACCGGAAATGTGAATTGGGAAGGTGGATCATATAATGGTCAAAACTACATTCAAATAAGTAATTATTTCGGATCAAATGTTGCTTGCGAAACCTGGTTGATCTCTCCGTCAATGAATTTGAGTTCTGAAGCTAGTCCACGTTTAGTTTTTAAATCTGCATACAATTATTCAGGCCCTCCTTTACAGGTATTAGTTTCTACAAATTATTCTTCAGGCGATCCTAATGCAGCCACATGGACAGCTTTAAGCCCTGCGCTTAGTGGTGGAAGTTGGAATTGGGTGAAGAGCGGAAATGTATCATTAAGTGCTTATAAATCTGCCAATACGCGAATTGCTTTTAAATACACAGGAACAAGCACCTCAGGCTCAACATGGGAAATTGATGATGTAGCCATCTTTGGACAATAATAAATTAAAAAATAAAAAAACTCAGGAATCCCCTGAGTTTTTTTATTTTTATATCCATAGAAACGAAGAAAGCGCATATTCACAGCATATTAAAAAAGTATTGGGGTTACGATCAGTTTCGATCTTTACAGGAAGAGATCATTTTATCTGTATTAGAAGGGCGTGATACTTTGGCACTTTTACCAACCGGAGGCGGTAAATCCATTTGTTTTCAAATCCCCGGATTAGCCTTGGGTGGAACTACTTTGGTGGTTTCGCCATTGGTGGCCTTAATGAATGATCAGGTAAATAATTTAAAGAAAAGAGGTATTTCGGCAGTGGCAATTTCTGCCGCCATGAATTACAAACAAATTCAAATTTCTTTAAATAATGCATCATTGGGCCATGTGCAGTTTTTATACATTTCGCCCGAACGTTTGCAAAACGAAGATTTTAGGATGCAACTGAGTCATTTACCCATTACAATGATAGCAGTTGATGAGGCGCATTGTATTTCGCAATGGGGTTATGATTTCAGACCCAGCTACATGAAAATAGCCGAAGTAAGAAGTTACTTTGATAAAGTTCCTATCATTGCTGTTACGGCAAGCGCTACAAAAGAGGTTGTAGCAGATATTCAGCAAAAATTAGAATTCAGTGCGGTAAATGTTTTTCGCCAGTCTTTTTTGCGAAGTAATTTGCGATACGTAGTACAAAAAGAGGATAGCAAAGTTCAACGGTTGATCAAAATGATCCATAATATCGGCGGATCAGGAATTGTTTATGTTCGTAATCGCCGAAAAACAGAAGAGATTTCAAAAATATTATCTGAACAGAAAATTTCAGCTAAAGCTTATCACGCAGGTTTAAAATACGACGACCGACAAACCATTCAAGCCGATTGGATCGATAATAAAATACAGGTTATATGTGCTACCAATGCCTTTGGTATGGGTATTGATAAACCGGATGTGCGTTTTGTTGCACACCTAGATCTTACCGAAAGCTTAGAAGCCTATTTTCAGGAAGCCGGAAGGGCAGGGCGAGATGGAAGAACAGCTTATTCAACAATTTTTTTCACGAAGCGTGATGAAGATAGGTTACTCGAAAATTTTGAATACGCATTTCCTACTTTGGAACAGATCAGGCAAACCTATCACGCATTAGGTAATTATTTTCAAATTGCTATTGGCGCCGGTGAGGGTGTTAGTGTTGATCTGGATATTGAATTGTTGTGCAAGAGTTATAATTTACATCCAATAATCGTTTACAACAGTATTAAATTTTTAGAACGTCAAAATTATCTTTCACTTTTTGATGCAGGGTTTGAGCCTTCGAAAATAATGATGCTTAGTAATAAGGAAAATTTGTACGATTATCAGATCAAAAATCCGCGTTACGAACCATTGATCAAAACTTTATTGCGCAGTTATGGCGGCTTATTTGAGAACTACATACATATCAATGAAAAGGATCTGGTTTATAAAGTGAAATTAGGGTTAGATGAGATCATGAAGCAACTTGAAACACTTCATGCTTTTAAGATCATCTCCTATATTCCACAAAGTAGTTTGCCAAAATTAAATTTTGTTCAGAGTCGGGTGAATCCAAAAGAAATAACGTTTGATCCTGAGAACTATGAATTTTTAAAACAAAAACACTTGCAACGCATTCAATCGGTGATACATTACGTGAACGAGAATGCTGTTTGCAGGCAGGTTCAGTTATTAACGTATTTTAATGAATTCAATAATTCTGATTGTGGCTATTGCGATGTGTGTTTGTCGCATAAACCAAAAAATTACGACGTAATTAAAAAACGAATAATTGAGGTGTTGAATTCACAGGCCTTAACAATAGAGGAGTTAAAAGCAGCCATGAGCAAGTATAATGATGAAACCTGGGTAAAGGCTTTTAATGAATTGATAGATGATGGTGTGATCAAAATGAACGATCGTTTTTATTTGTTATCCTAATATTTACTAAAAAACATTAACAGTTTGTTCGGAAAATAAAAAACCCTGTAACTTTACTGTGAAAACTACTTATAGGCATATGCGTTATACACTATTGATTTTATTTTCCTTTTTTGTTTATACATCAACATTCGCTCAAACAGTTGATGGTTCGGGTAAAAAGCAAGGTTATTGGAAAAAGAAAGATGCGGATGGAAAACTTATTTATGAAGGTGAGTTTAAAGATGATAAACCTGTTGGCACCTTTAAACATTACTATCCGGGTGATACGGCAAAACGCGCAGTAACCTATTATAAAGATGGCGGAAAGATAGCATATGCTAAATTATACCATCAATTAACCGGCAAAATAATGGCGCAGGGTAAATACATAACCGAGCAAAAGGATAGTGTTTGGATGTTTTATGATGAGGCCGGTGTTTTGATCAGTAAGGATAATTATAAGTTAGGGAAGAAGCATGGTAAATGTTTAGTGTATTTACCGGATGGTAATTTGGCAGAAGAAAAGAATTACAAAGATGGCGTGGAAGACGGTCCGTTCAAACAGTATTTTGATGGTAAGTTGGTTAAGGGCGAAGGGAAATATGTGAATGGAAAAATGGATGGAAAGATCACTTATTATTTTCCGAGCGGAAGTATAGCCGGAACCGGTGTTTATAAAAATGGATACAAAGATGGCGTTTGGATATACAAGGATAAAGATGGCAAGATCAAGGAGAAAGAACTTTATAAAGGCGGAAAACTCGCTTCAAAAAAAGAAACTGAGGAATATTTTAAGAAAAATAAAATAGAAGATCCAAAACCTTCCAATCAATCAAAAGACAGTAAGCCTAAGCCAAAAGCAAGTGGTACTAAGTAAAAGTTATAAAAGAATAAATTCTCATCCCATTAAACTTTGAAGCACTATTCTTGTTACCTTTGCGGGTAATAAACGAACAGTGCTTTTTTATGAGTAAGAACGGTAAAGTTTTAGTGGCCATGAGCGGTGGTATTGATAGCAGTGTTACTGCTATGATGCTGCATGAACAAGGCTACGAGGTTATTGGAATTACAATGAAAACCTGGGATTACGAAAGTTCAGGTTCAAGTACCCGCGAAACAGGCTGTTGCAGCTTAGATAGCATTAATGATGCACGCACAATGGCCGTTGATATGGGTTTCCCGCATTATATTTTAGATATAAGAGGCGAATTTGGCGAACACATTATTAATAATTTTGTTGAAGAATATTTAGCAGGACGTACCCCAAACCCTTGTGTGTTATGTAATACGCATATTAAGTGGGACGCCTTATTAAAACGTGCCGATATGCTGGACTGCGAATTTATTGCAACTGGTCATTACGCGCGTTTACGAAAAGAGAACAACCGTACCATAATTTATAAAGGGTTAGATCAAACCAAAGATCAAACCTATGTATTGTGGGGATTAGATCAGGCGTGTTTGAACCGTACCATGTTTCCTTTGGGTGGATTCAAAAAAAGTGAGATCCGTGAAATGGCCAAGGAAGCCGGATTTTATGATCTGGCAAACAAAAGCGAGAGTTATGATATTTGTTTTGTGCCCGATAACGATTACCGCGCATTTTTAAAACACCGTATGCCCGATCTGGAAGCGAAAGTAGATGGAGGTGATTATTTTTACAAAGGAAAGAAAGTTGGAAAACATCGCGGTTATCCTTTTTACACGGTTGGTCAGCGCAAAGGATTAGAAATAGCCATGGGCGAACCGGTATTTGTGAAAGAGATCATTCCGGAGACCAATACCGTTATTTTAGGAGATAAGGACGATCTTCAGGAAAATCATTTAACGGTGCGCGATCATAATTTAATTAAGTATGACGCTTTGCCACACGATTTTGTGGGCTTAACCAAGATCAGATATAAAGACGCTGGAACTTTGGCAACCATCAATACCATCAACAATAAACTGGATGTGATCTTTCATTCGCCGGTAACCGGAGTTGCTCCCGGGCAAAGTGCGGTTATATACGAGGGAGATGATCTGGTTGGCGGAGGCTTTATTGAAAGGAAGACAAATCCTTTACTTTAATACGCCCATTTCTTTACCAATAACAGTAAACAATTCCTTAACCTTTTTAGCAGTAGCTTCATCGCTTGTTGCGCGAACATAAGTATCTGTTAATGTCATAATATTTTGATGATAAAATTTTTTCATTTCATCAACCGACATGTCTTTTGTCCAAAGGTCGATACGCAAGGTGTTGTTTTCACGCGCATCCCAAAGTGCGATCATAGCGCTTTTTGCATGACTGTTCTCACCTGCATCACTTGCTTCCCATTTTATATCAACAGGTAAATGATTTTCATCTACCAAAACTTTAAATTTTATTTCGCTTACTTTCATGGTCTGTACTTGCTTTTGTTTAAAATTTTCTGAGCATCTTTTTCATTCATTAATTCTTCTAAACTAACGTTCTCGTTGTTTTTCATGTAGCTTTTTACAATTTGCCAACCGATCCATTTGGCAATACCCGGAGGACAATCTTTACTGATGGCTGAGGTAAACGGACCTTCACCTGTTAACTCCTGAACGGTGCGCATATTATTCTCGTACAAACGGTTTTTTTCGGCCATAAAACCCCACAAGTTTTTCTCGTAACTGTTACAATAGGCCATTTGTTTTGTATTGTAATGCAATATCACGCTATCTTCAATTTCGGGTACCAATGCTTTAATGGTGAAAAATATTTTCCCGTAAAAAATGGTATGATTTAATAGGGTGTTGGTTGGAACATCATTATCAAATTCGGTGAGTAACCAACCTTGCATCAGATCGGGTAAAATATAATTCTTATTCATGCAGCTGGTGCGGTATTGCTGAAAGTTAAGCATCTGATAGTAGATAGACTTTTCGCCAAGGTACATATCTAATCCAACAACCAGTGTGCTATCAGTAAAAGCTGTAGAATAATTCCAGCCACTTTGACAAGTAACAATTTGTTTAGGTGTTAAACGTTTTGGGAAGAAAAAATGAAAGCGTTTAATGGCATCATTCGTTTCTTTTTCAAAATTATTGAGGAACTCGGTCGTATAAATAGTTTGAATTTCTTTGTTGCAGTTCTTTATATCTTTATCATTAACAAAATGTAAAACGTTAGGCTGGTATATGCTATCGGCTGTGCCCTTTGCGTTTATAAAGCTGGTAATATAACGTTCGTAAAAATTACCGTATTCATGTTTTAGTTTGTTTGTTTGCGCATTAAGGTTGGCTTCGTTTAACTGAATAATTTCTTTTTCAAGTTGTTTTAAAGGGATGGCTTGTAAATTAACTTTATCAAGATCAACATCAAAGCGGTTGTTGGTGCATGAACTTAAAACCACCAATAAAATGAGGATAAGTGCTGGTTTTTTAAAGTTTGCGAACATAATTATTTTTTTATATTTGTAAAGTTAAATCTAAAAATACAACTCGATGAAAAAGATTTTATTTATTTTAAGCACAGGCTTGTTGTTAAGTGCAAATATGATAGCTCAAACTACGCCTGCAGAAACGCCAAAGCAGGAAGAATTTGATAAAAAGTTCAGATTTGGTATCAGAGCAACACCACAGCCAAGTTGGTTAAAAAGTAATAATACAAATTCTGAAGGAAGCGGATCAGTTTTTGGATTTGGATTTGGTTTGATGTTCGATGTGAAATTATCTAACATTATTCATTTTACTACCGGTTTAGGTGGTGATTTTGAAGGTGGATATGTGAAATATAAATATGTGAGTGATGCTGCAAACCCGGGAAATGATTTTCAGGTGAATGTAGTTGTAGATAAAGAAAATAATTTAGTTGAGGCTAAGGATGGCAAAACCAGCACCGATTACGAATTTGTAAATGGAAGCACTCAGTACGTTTTAAACGACAGAAGATATAAAACAACTTATGTTACAATTCCATTGATGTTGAAAATGATGACTCAAGAGTATAGTGGTTTAAAATACTTTTTCAACTTCGGTGGTGAAATTGGAATTCGCGCCGGTATAAAAGCAAATGATACTTATGTTTCAGGGTTAAAAACAAACATTACCGGTACAACTGTAACAACTGCAGTTTTAAGTGGTGATGATCTAAAGAAAGATAATATCAATGTTGGAAAAGACGGTTCACTTTTACCTTTCCGTGTTGGTATGAATTTAGGTTTAGGTACCGAGTACCGTTTGGGTGGAAGTACTTCTTTATTATTCTCAGTTAATTATTTCCAATCGTTCACCAATTTAATGCGTAACGATTCTAAATACTTAACAAAAGGTGTAGATAATACCTATTCTGCAACTACCGGTTGGAATTTCACGCCATTGAACCAAGGTTATTTTGCACGCGCGATCCGTATCAATATCGGTTTGATGTTCTAATAATATTAAAGCATAAAAAAATCCCGGTTCATAAAGATCCGGGATTTTTTGTTTTATGAAGTTTGCATTTACTTTAAATGCTCAAGCATTTGCCCACAAATGAATTCTGCTGCTTTGCCATCACCATAAAAAGGAGGGAATTGCAAATTGCTTTTTTCTGTTAAGGTTTCAAAAGCATGTTTGATCTTTTGTTGATCAGCATCGGTAACAATTGCCGCGCCGCATTCAACCAGTTCTACCCATTCCGTTTCAGGTCGTAGTATCACACAGGGTTTTTCAAAATAAAATGCTTCTTTTTGCACGCCGCCACTATCGGTCATTACTAATTTGCAATTTTTCTCTAAAGCGATCATTTCTAAAAAGGAAGCAGGAGGGATGATCTTAAACTTTGTATTTGCCTTAACTTGTTTCAACAAACTTGGGTCTAAATTGGTCTCTAATAATTTAGCAGTTCGCGGATGAAGCGGAAGCACTACATCTAATCCGTTTTTTTCGCTGATATCATTTAATGATCTGAATAATGCATTTAAACGGTGTGGTTCATCGGTATTGTTATTACGATGAACGGTTGCTAAAATAAAATTGCCCGACTTTAAATTGTTTTGAGATAGCACGGTTGTTTTTGTTTCAGCGATCTTGCTAAAAAACATACTGTTGTCATACATCACATCGCCACTGTGATAGATCTTAGGATTGTTGGCAGAGTAGGGTGATACGTTATCCTTTTTAAAGCCTTCCTTCAATAGATTATTATATCCGGTTATAGTAGGAGAAAATAATAAGGTGCTTACATGATCACACATAATGCGGTTCACTTCCTCTGGCATGGCTTTGTTGTAGGATCTTAATCCAGCTTCAATATGCACCACCGGAACATGAATTTTTGATGCAGCAATGGCACCTGCCAATGTTGAATTGGTGTCGCCATAAAGCACAATGGCATTTGGTTTTTCTTTCACTAAAATTTCTTCAATACCGGTTATCATGGAAGCTGTTTGTTTACCGTGACTTCCGCTGCCAACATTTAAATTATAGTTAGGGGCAGGTATTCCAAGTTCATCAAAAAAAACCTGACTCATATTCTCATCATAGTGTTGTCCAGTATGAACAATAATTTCGGTGATCTTTTGATGGTAATGTGTTTTAATGGCGCGGCTTAATGCAGCTGCTTTAATGATCTGCGGACGAGCGCCTATGATGGTAACAATTTTCATTTGTTTTTAATCTCAAGTTTTAAATCTAACAACTTACTTAGCATTTACCGTTTAATGATCTCAAATTCTACACGTCGGTTCTTTGCTTTACCGTCATCCGTTTCATTACTTGCAACCGGTTGTGTGCTGCCATAGCCTTTAAATAACATTTTATTTTGCACACCTTTTTTGATCAAATATTCAAAAACCTCGCGAGCTCTGTACTCGCTCATTTTTTGGTTTTTGTGTTTCATGCCGGTGTTATCGCTATGGCCATTTATTTGAATACTGATGGATGGATTGCGAATGAGGAATTGCGCCAGTTTATTTAATTCAACATACGATTCGGGTAATAAATAATAAGAACCCGGACTAAAGAAAATATTCTTTAAAGCAACCTTATCACCAATTTTAATATCCGCGTTAACCTTTAATACACTGTCTTCTTCAAAATTTTGTTTATTAGGACCAACAATTACGGTCTCGATGATCTCATCAGGTTGTTTGCGGCGGTATAACGATATATCATCTATAAAGTAATACGCCTCTTTAAAACCACGCTTTAATATGTTCATGCGTTGCAGGTCTTTTTTGATCACCGGATTAAAGTTTCCAATAGTAATGTACTTTTCACCTCCGTCTGCCTTATAAAAACCATGAATACGGATCCATTTGAAATTATTGCTAAAACCACCTTTTTTACAAACACTATCGATCATATTCGCTTTAGTTGCACTTCCAGGCCCTGTGTAGCCGGCTTTACTGAATAATACGCCAAACGATTTTAGTACGGCATTGCTCCAGTAAGCTAAGCGTATGTGCATTTCAAACTCGTATGTGCTGCCGCGGTGAAGCGATTCGGTTAATTTAACCTGAATGAATTCCTTGTATTTCTTTTGATAACGTAAACCACCATAGCAATCGCCGTCTTTAGCGCCTTTTTCGGCAGTGGTATCGTCAGATAAAGGTTTTTGGTAAAAATCAACCGAAGCAATTTGATTCCAAGGAATGGCTTGACGAATATTCCCGGTTTTTTTACGGTAATTCTCAAAACTGCCGTTAGGAACAATGTTTTTTTCGATTGCAACAGGTGAGTTTTGACCCAAAAGGGTAAAAAACGGTAATAAAATGGTTAAAATGAGGATATTGCCTTTAATTGCCATGCCTTAGGTACAAAAGTAACCTAATTTAAAAAAGATTAAGAAATTTCTTTTTAACACTTGTATATTTAAAATAAATGCTATATTTGCACTCCCAATTTTAAGGAAACATAAAAAGAAATTTAGAAATGGCAAATCATAAGTCAGCAATAAAACGAATCAGATCAAACAACGCGAAGCGTTTACGTAACCGTTACAACTCAAAAACTACACGTACAGCTGTAAAGAAATTACGTACAACTACTGATAAAAAAGAAGCTAAAGACCTTTTACCTAAGGTATCTGCAATGGTAGATAAGTTAGCAAAACGTAATATTATTCATAAGAATAAAGCATCTAATTTAAAGTCGAAATTGACTAAAAAAGTTGCTACTTTAAAGTAATTAAAACCCTCATTATACAAAGAAATCCGCCCAAAAGGCGGATTTTTTTTGTTTTACTAAAAAAAAATTTAAATAATTAATTAATTTTTCTACTTTTGTTCGACTTAGTAATTATTTTATTAAAAAAACTTAAAAGATGAATTCAAATTTTTTACGCACAATTGGAGCAGGTTTAACTGTAGCCGTGGTATTATCAGGTTGCGATGGACTTGGTAAAATGTTAAAAAAACAAAAGGATATTCAGTACACAATATCTCCTAGTCCAATTGAAATGATTGGTGATAGCGTACAGTTTAGCGTGAATGGTAAATTCAACCCTAAATTATTTGCAAAAAAGGTAACGTTAACCCTTACTCCGGTAGTAAAATATGCTACAGGTGAAAAAGCTTTAAAGCCGGTTGTATTAGTTGGTGAAAAAGCTACTGGTAGCGGTCAAAAAATTAGTTATTCATCAGGCGGAACTTTTGGTTACACATCTGAGAAATTTGGTTTTGAAAATGCAATGCGTAACGCAACTGTTGAATTACGCGCTGTAGGTACAGTTAAGAAGAAAGAGAAGAAGTTTGATCCGGTTAAATTAACTGATGGAACATTAGCTACATCTTTATTAGTGCGTAACGATGAGAAGCCAATGATGGGTAAGGATAATTTCCAGAAATCATATCCTGCAAATCAAACAACACATATTTATTATTTGATCAACCAGTCTAATGTTCGTCCTGGTGAATTAAAGTCTGATGAAATGAAGAATTTCAACAACTTTGTTACTACAAACATTAATTCTGTTTGGTATAAATTCAATGGTATCAGCGTATCAGCTTACGCATCTCCGGATGGCGAAACTGATAAGAACGAGAACTTAGCAAAAGACCGTGCAAATTCAGGTTCTGCTGCTATTATGGCTGAGTTTAAAAAGAACAAGAACAAAGACAATACTTTCGGAAAAACAAAGGAGCAATACCAAGTTGGTACTACTAAGGAAGACTGGGAAGGTTTCAAGAGTTTAATGGAAGCTTCTACAATGGCTGATAAGGATCTAGTATTACGTGTTTTAACTATGTATACGGATGCTGATCAACGTCGTAAAGAGATCAAGAATTTATCTAAAACTTATACTGAGTTAGCTGATAACGTATTACCTAAATTACGTCGTAGCGAGATCACTGTTATGGTTGATAAGATCTCTAGAACTGACGATCAAATTTTAGCGATCATTAATACAACTCCTGATACTTTATCTTTAGAAGAGTTATTATACGGTGCTAATTTAGTTAACGATGTAAATGCAAAGGTTGCTATCTATCAAAATGCTGAAAAGCGTTTTGCTTCAGATTGGAGAACTTCAAACAACTTAGGTGGTGCATATTTAATGCAAAATAAATTAACTGACGCTGCTGATGCTTTCAAACGTGCTGAGAAAGTAGCAAACGGTGCTCCTGAGGTTTACAATAACTTAGGTATCATTGAAGCTAAGAATGGTAACCGTCCGGCTGCTATGGAATTATACAAAAAAGCAGGTGGAAGTGCTGAAACAAAATACAACATGGGTATCATCAATGTACGTGATGGTAAGTATGCTGATGCAGTAAGCAACTTTGGTGATTTCAAAGGTCATAACAAAGCTTTAGCGCAATTATTAGCAGGTAATGCAGGTTCAGTTAAAGAAACAATTGATGCTAGCAACGAAAAAGATATGGCTTACAGCTATTATTTAAAAGCGGTTTCTTTTGCTCGTCAAAATAACGGTGCAGAAGCTATTGCAAACTTAAAAACAGCAATTGAAAAAGACGGAGCTTTAAAAGCTTACGCTAAAGATGATTGCGAATTTTTAAAATTACGTGCTGATGGCGGATTTACTGCCTTAGTAAACTAATTAATAAGTCAAATAGAATTTAAAGAGATCCCGGATGAGAGTCCGGGATTTTTTTTGCATAGAACTTTTGATGGGTAGAAATTAAGTTGTTGGATTAAATTAATTTACATGGTTTACTTTATTGAATTTTAACCAATAAAACGATTAATTAATAAGTATTATCTTTGAGTTTGGTGCAACCCCCCCCGAGACTTGACAGACAACCAAAAAATAAAATTGGAAAGACTAAAAGCCGACGAATTTCAATTGGTTCAAGAACTCAAGAGACTTGGACTAAAAGTTGAAAGTGTATATGACTTGGTAAATAATAAACCTATAAAACACATAGACAATAAATTCATAGGAGAATATTCTCAAGCCTATACAATACTAGTTCAACATCTCGACAAACCGCACGAGAAGACAATTCGCGAAGGAATTATACGAGCCTTGACAGAAAAAAACGCAAAAAGCGTTGCGCAAGAAAAACTTTTAGAGCAATTTTATAAAGAACAGGATCCAATGCTTAAGTGGGTTTTGGCAAATGCACTAAAGATAATCCTGACTCAATCAGAAAAGAAAAAACACCCAGATGTTAAAGCAGTTCTCAAACATAACTGGGGTTTCAGCACCTAACACACAGTTAGCGACCCGCGTGCGGACCGACAGATCGTTCGCGCAATTTAATTTTCATTTGCCCTCTATGATTCTGTTTTGTATCGTAAAACAAAGATTTTGTAGGTGCAGACAATGGATGGTTCGTTAGTCCCACAGAAAAAATGAACGCGAAACTTTATAGGATGATCTTAAAATTCAAATCAATTAAAAGTATCTATTCATCCTTAAAGAAACTCAATTTCTTCATATCAATGATCTTGATATTCTTGTAATAGAAATTTAATATTTGTTCGTAGCTGTAACCTTGTTTGCTCATTTTCATGGCTCCTTCCTGGCACATGCCTAACCCATGTCCGTAGCCTCTTCCAACAAATAGAACAGAATCGTTATTCAGTTGTTTGATGCTAAAGAAGGTTGATTTTAATTGAAGGTCTTGTCTTACAAATTTCAGTGGCACTTTCACGTTACTGGCTTCTAAATAGGCTTTGCGTTCGGTTTGCTGAAAATTCAAAGCAAGATCGCGGGCAAGCGGATTATCAGTTGGGTAATTGTGTTTTAGTTTTAAATAGGTTAACCAATCTTCTGTGAGCATTTTGCGTTGCCAATTGGCGTTTGGCATTTTTACGCTAAAACTATCGGTAACGCTACGTAAGTATGACGTTTTTGCGCCCCACACATCTTCGCTGTTAGCAGTTTGACCGCCACTGTTGCTGTGAAAGGCCGCAATAATCAAATTTAAATTATCATCCACAACAACCAAATTGCGAGTTGCTTCAACCGCGGTTGGTATGCTTAGGTCACGCGGTTTTCCATAATATACCTGGCAATGCACCTGGTCGCATAAACTATGCCCTTCCAAAACATGTTTATTAATGTGGGCCAGGGCAAAGGTTCGGGCGAGTATGGCTTGTACTTTGTAAAATTCCTGATTCCAGCGCGTTCCTGTTTCAGCTTCGGTTACACCTGCAATGTATTTATCTACTTCAACATCATTGATTATTTTTATATAGTTCTCAAAAGTTGAAAAGATCAAATTCTCTTGATAGATCCGTTGTTTACGATCAGGATTAACCAATCTGATCTTTAACTCGCCTCCGCCTTCAGAAATAAGTTTAATGTATTTGTATTTTCCTATTACCTTATCTCCGGAGCTCAATTCAATACTATCTTCTTTATACACCATTTTGTAGGATAGCTCACCGGCGCTTTCTGAAACAAAGTTACCATCTGCAACAACCCTGTAACTGCCGGTATTTATTCCAACTGTAAGGGCGTTGATCTTTAAATGCGAATAAATTCTTACTAAAATAGTTTCAGTTGGAATAAAAAAGGAACTTCCAATGATCAAGGTAATGATGATCAATGCTAGGGTGGTTATTTTCTTTAATGAATTCAATTTATTCTTTTTAATTTTTATTTAGATCAGCATATAATTGTTCTGCCAGTCGTTTTGAGGCTCCAACGCCACCAAGCATGTGGTATAAAGCTTGGTAATTGTTTAAGATAGCTTCACGGTGTTCTTTGTTTGTTAAGATCAGTTCTAATTCCTTTTTAATGTTGTTTGAAGTCAGATCTTCCTGCACGAGTTCTTTAACGGCAGGCTTATCAAGTATGAGATTTACCAACGAGATGTAATTTAAAGTTACCAATCGTTTGGCAATTGCAAATGAAACGCTGCCGGCCTTATAACAAACAACCTGTGGTAAATTGAACAAGGCGCTTTCTAATGTTGATGTACCTGATTTAATGATACCGGCAACCGCATAATTCATTAATTCATAAGTTTGATCAACCACCATTTGCACACCTTGCTCTTTTAAACCTTTATAAAAAGCTACAGGTAAATGCGATGAAGCGGCAATTACAAATTGATGATCCTTAAAACTTTCTTTTACATCCACCATGATCTTTAACATCCGTTCGATCTCCTGAGCTCTGCTACCCGGCAATACTGCTATTATAGGTTTGTTAGATAAATTGTTCTGTTGAAGAAAAAGTTCTTTACTGGTCATATTCTTTTTCTTTTCTTCAATAGCATCTAATAAGGGATGCCCAACAAAATAAACCTTATGATCATGCTTTGCATAAAAGGCTTCTTCAAAAGGAAGTATCACAAATAATTTGCTGGTGTATTTTTTTATTTGCTCTACTCGGTTTTCTTTCCATGCCCACACGGTCGGAGAAATGTAGTAATAAACTTTTATGCCATTTTCGCTTGCCCATTTAGCCATCCTTAAATTAAAACCGGGATAGTCAACCAATACCAAAGCATCGGGTTTAAATTTTAAAATAGCGTCTTTTACCTTTTTGAAATTATGTTGTATGGTTCTGATGTTCTTTAAAACTTCTACAAACCCCATGAAGGCCATATCGGAATAAGATATCACAGGATCAATTCCGGTAACTTTTTTCATCAGCGGACCGCCAGTGAACTGAAATGTGATCTTGCTATTGAGCATCAGTAATTCTTTCATGCAATTAGATGCATGAAGATCTCCACTCGGTTCGCCTGCTATGAAAAATAATTTCATTCTTTAAAAAAAGGTTAAGTATGCTAATATCAACGCGTAAATTAATACACTTGCAATAATGCCTTTGGCAAACGCTACCATTTTGCGATTCAAACTCAAATAAAAGAAGAGTAGGTCGGTACCGCAACAGATCTTAAATACATTTAACATCAACTCTTTATTTATCAAATAGCGAATATCATCTTGCGGTATATCAACATTGCGTTGAAAAAAAAGCCAGTAAATAGAATAGCAAAAAAGAGGGAAACTGATACCCACTAATAATCCTATCCACATTTTATTGAGTTTGTGTGTTTCCATTTTTAAAATTTATTTTTTATCTCGTTCAAATAGTTGTGTGCCGTTAGATCTACTTGCGTTGGCACTACTGATAAATATCCCTGTGAAAGTGCCCACTCATCGGTATCTGTTGCCTCGGGTTCAAAATTCACAAATTCGCCTGTAAGCCAATAATAACTTCTTCCATACGGATCTTTTCGTTCATCAAAGCGTTCAACCCAATTGGCTTTAGCCTGACGAACAAATTTTATCCCTTGTATATTTTGAGCCGGCAACTTTGGTATGTTCACATTGTAACAAACTCCTTTTGGCATTTTTTCGTTTAACGCATGCGCTATCAATTGTTCAATATGCTTTGTAGCTGCTGTAAAATCTGCCTCCAGTGCATAATCGCATAAACTAAATCCAATACTTGGCGATCCTTCTAAAGCGCCTTCAATTGCGGCACTCATGGTTCCGCTGTAAATTACGTTTATGGAACTGTTGCTGCCATGATTGATACCGCTTAAAACCAGATCCGGTCTTTTCTTTAAAATACTGTTAACTGCCATCTTTACACAATCAACCGGTGTGCCGCTGCAGGCAAACTCCATGGTTGTTTGATGGAAATTTGTTTTTTCTAATCGTAAGGTGGAGTTTATGGTAATAGCGTGTCCCATACC
>JBIKKW010000042.1:0-22736 GCA_044360115.1 Bacteroidia bacterium | reverse complement strand
CGCTTGAAGTAATAGGACCAGCAGTAGAAGCTTCAAAATCCTCGTTATTACAACCAGCAACTACAGCCGATTTAAAACCATTGGTGTTACCCCAAATAGATTTTGGAGCAGCAATTTTTAGGTTATACTTAGCATTAACAAACTCACGCTTGTATTTATACATGCGCACCGGGAATTCATTTCCATAAAATCCCTCCGATAAAGCTGCCTTGCGCGCGGCCTCTTCATCAAACCCAGCTAAAGAGTCGCCCCCAAACTGAGTATTTCCCAGAAGAACAACCTGCGATCTTTGAGCTAACATGCTGGTAAACAACATTGTTAGAATCAAAACCCCAAGTGTTTTCAACTTGCTTACTTTTTTCATTTGATTTAATTTTAACATTTTACAATAAAAGAAATTACTTTTCCATTTCATGCAATTACCGTGCCAAACTCTAATTTTTGTTAATTTCCGATTGATTTTTAACAAATAAAATGCGTTGAAACACCTTACAATTCAGCTATTTGTAATTGAATTATCTGCTTTGTCCAAAAATTATGCCAGATTTAATATTTGTTAAAACATGAAACCTTCAACCAAAAAAATAATACTTACTTTTGAGATCTATCGTTAATTAAAATTATGCAGTTATTACAAAACAAAGTGGCGCTTATAACCGGTGCTACCCGTGGAATTGGAAAAGGAATTGCCCTTAGCTTTGCTAAAAATGGAGCAAATGTTGCCTTTACATACGTTAGTTCAGAAGAAAAAGCTTTAGCGCTTGAAAAAGAATTACAAGCATTTGGCATTAAAGCTAAAGGATATAAAAGTGATGCAGGTGATTTTAAAGCGGCCGACGATCTTGTGAATTCAGTGGTTGAAGAATTTGGAACTATTGATGTGTTAGTTAACAATGCCGGTATCACACGCGATACCCTGTTAATGCGCATGTCTGAACAACAATGGGATGAAGTGATCAACGCGAATTTAAAATCGGTTTTTAACTTAACTAAAGCGGTGCAAAAACCTATGCTTAAAGCACGCAAAGGGTCTATCATAAATATGAGCTCAGTTGTTGGTGTGAAAGGTAACGCCGGACAAAGCAATTACGCTGCTTCTAAGGCCGGTATCATTGGATTCACCAAATCTATTGCAATTGAATTAGGTTCACGCAACATTCGTTGCAACGCTATAGCTCCTGGATTTATTGAAACCGAAATGACCGGTGCATTGGATGAAAAAGTAGTTCAACAATGGCGCGATAGTATTCCTTTAAAACGTGGTGGTTCTGCTGATGATGTTGCTAACTTAACCTTGTTCTTAGCTAGTGATATGAGTGGTTATATCACCGGCCAATGTATCAATGTTTGCGGTGGAATGCTAACCTAATTTTCATTTAATTTTATTCACTTGATCAAGATTATTTCAGATACTCCTTGGTACATCTTCATCTTGTGCTTAACTGTTGGAGCCCTCTATTCTTTATTACTTTATTTTAAAGAAAAGCGTTCAGGTGATCTATCCAAGCTTTTACAAAATTGCTTGATCGCTTTGCGTTTTGTTAGTGTGAGCTTGATATGCATTTTGCTTGCCGGTATTTTTTTAAAACACATTGTGAATCATACCGAAGACCCATTGGTTTTATTGGCGGTTGACAATTCCACTTCCATAGTATCAAATAAAGATAGCATTGAAGCGCGTTCGAACATCAAGCAATCGCTCGAAAAATTAAAAACTTCTCTGTCTGAAAAATTCACCATCAAGCAAATTGTTTTTGGTGAACGCACACGTCAAAGCGATAGTATTGATTTTAAAGACAAGGAAACGGATATCTTTCAATTGATCAACGACATCAATAATAATTACGCCGGACAAAATGTTGGTGCGCTCATTATTGCTTCTGATGGCATCATAAACAAAGGCGCAAATCCCATCTATTTAACCGATAAATTAAAGTTTCCTGTTTATACAATTGCCTTAGGTGACACTAACGAAGTAAAAGATGTAAGCATACAAAAGATCGATCATAACCAGGTTGCATATTTAGGTAACCAATTTGTGGCACAAGTAAACATTAACGCCGTTAAATTTATTGGTCAAGAGATCAATATTAGTGTGCTGAAAAATAACATCAAAAAAGGCGAACAAAAATTAAAGATCAATTCAAACAATTACATATCCTCGGTTAACTTTGTTTTAGAAGCTGATGCTCCCGGCTTGCAACGTTTTCAGGTGAATATCACCCCTTTAAAAGAGGAAACCAACATCCTTAATAACTCACAATCTTTTATGGTTGATGTTATTGATAACCGCGACAAAATATTGATCGTTGCCAACTCGCCACATCCTGATATTGCGGCCTTGAGCGAGAGCATAGAAAGTTTAAAGAATTATGAGATTGTTAAAGATCTATCAAGCGAACCAAACAAATTGATAAAGGCATACAGTTTAGTGATCATCCACAATTATAACTTCAATCATAAACGTATCGTTGATGAATGCGTCACTAACAAGATCCCTTATTTCATTATTAACCCAGCCATGAATGCCGGACTTACTGAGTTAAAAGTTTCATCCAATATGGAACGGTTGAATGATGCAGAACCAAAACTCAATAAAGGTTTTGGCTTGTTCACCATTTCAGATGAACTTAAAAAATTAATGAATGTATTGCCTGCCGTTAAATCCTTATTTGGTAAATACACGGTATCAAACGGTTCACAAATTTTAATTCAACAACAAATTGGTGCTGTAGAAACTACTGATCCTATTTTACTTTTTAATGAGGTTAATGGCTTAAAAAGCGCTGTGTTTGCGGCAGACGGACTTTGGAAGTGGCGCTTAAGGAACTTTCAGGAGAATGGTAACTTTAATGCCTTTACCGAATTGATCAGCAAATCCATTCAATTTCTTGCCGTAAAAAGCGATAAAAGTTTTTTTAGAGTTTATACCGAAAAATTTGTGAAAGAAAATGAAGTGATCGAATTTAATGCAGAGGTTTATAATAAAAGTTATGAATTAATAACTGAACCGGATGTAACACTTGTTTTAAAGAATGAAATAGGCAAAACATACAATTACACCTTCAGTAAAACTGAAACTGCTTATCGTTTAAATGCCGGTTATTTGCCTGCCGGAGAATATGCTTATGAAGCAAAAACAAAGATAAACGAACAGGTGCAGATCAAGAAAGGATTGGTGATCGTTAAACCTGTTATTTCCGAAAAAATCAATACCGTAGCAGATCACGCGTTATTGAACAAACTCAGCACGCAAACAAACGGGAAACTTTTTTACCTGAACAACATCAACGAACTCAATAAACTTATACTCAGTAACGAATCTATCAAACCAATAACTTACTCGCAAAACGAAACATCGGATCTGATCGATCTAAAATGGCTATTTGCGCTTATAGTTGTTTTACTGACAGCAGAATGGTTTATCAGAAAATACAGCGGCTTAATTTAAAAATGAAAAACATTGCCTTCATTATTCTTATTAGTTCTTGCATCGCATCATGCGATAACACGCGCACTATTAATACGCAAACGCCACAACCTTTAAACATTCAATTGAATGAAAAGATACGTATAAACTTACCGGAAGATCATACAACAGGCTATACCTGGCAACTAAATGACTCTTACGATAAAACGATTATCGATCATTACAACTCCGTTTGGGAAGGGAATAAAAATGGCGTGATGATATACTTGCGCGGAACAAAAAAAGGAACAACCGTATTAAATTTCACTTCAAGAAAATACGATGATGTAAACTCCATTCAGGAATTTACGATCAACGTTAATTAATTCGATCTCTTTATTTTCGTTCGTAAATGTAGATCAGGTTCTGTGAAACCGGACGATACGTATTCAACTGTTCGTTGTAAACATATACACTTTGTTGTCCTTCGATCATATCCACTACACCAACTAATTTATACTTTTCGGTAATAAATTTATTGGCCCATTCGAAAATATATTTATCGGTATTGGGCTGAACCAACAATGATAGTGGATGATTGAAGAAGATCACGAATTTTGGATTCGCTTTTTCGGTTCCTTCAGCAAACTCACGCTGCCATTTTTTATGATCCTTCACATTATTTACAACCGAAGTGAAATAAGCATGACGCGACGGTGATTTCTTTTTGGTGTAAAAGTATATTTGCGGCTCTGATCCGATCAACACAATATTATCTTCCGGCTTCGAGTGCGAATTAATATACTTGGCAATTTCCATTGATTCAGGGAATGGATTATTACCATAAACTGCGCGCAAAATTCGCTCGTAGTTTGGGTGATAGTAATACGATTTTAATCCTGAAACATGATTAAAAGTTAAGAACGCAAATAAAGCCAAGTACACATATTTAATAAAGGGTTGCTTTAAACTGAACATGTTCTGCAGGATAGATAGCACCGAATAAACCGTTAAACCTGCTACCAATGCTAAACCCGGTACCATTTGTATCCAATAGTGACCGTAAAAATAATAACCCGGTACAATGGTTAAAAATGAAAAGCCCAACAACGTAACACCTAATATTTTGTACTTGATATTAATTGGTTTTAATAAACACAATCCCAAAGCTAAAATACTGTGTATCCAAAAGAACTTATGATTTTGCACAATGGCATCACGTGTGTATTTAAAATATTTCACACCTTCCTCATAAGGCATATTGCTCACGTATTGTTTTGGATGCTCATACGCCCAATAGATCATTTCATTAAATGAACCTTTCATGGAGATAATAAGGAACATGATGCCGATGATTGAAAATCCGCCAATGGCATAAGATATCATATTTACCCAAAACTGTTTTGCTACGCGTGGCTTTGTAAAAATAAAATCGGTTATGATCAATAACCCTCCCCACAAAGCAAGGAACACACCACTCGTTTTAACCATGAAGGCTGAACCCATGGCAAAACCCATCAATAAAAAATAATACCATTTACCGGAATTCTTTGCGAGTGAATAGAACAATAATCCTAAACTGATAAAGAACGCAACGCCATGTTCAGATTGAACAGTAAAGCCGCTTAAGTTTGGTGTTAAGGATACAAAAGCAAAAGTAATGGCAGAAATTAAACCTGCAACCGGTGAAAATAAATTACGTGCAGCAAAATAGATGAATACCATGGATAGGATATTCATATACATGAATCCTTTGTGCATGCCTTCAACTGTATCGCCAAACACACCAACAATAAAGCCGTACATGTAAAATAAGCCCGGGAACTTTACCTCATAAAAATCTTTATAGGGCACTTTTCCTTCAAGTACCAATGTTCCAAAATAACTGTAAATACCTTCGTCGCGCTCAAATGGTATACTTAAGAAATTAGATCGGATCGAATGAACGATCATCACCAGGATCAATAATAATCCGGTACAGATCAGATCCTCATTTGAGATCTTTATGGTTTTACTTCCTATGGTAAACTCTTTATAATCCTTACCTGCAGGCAACTTTACTGCCTTTTCTGCTGCTTTAACTTTAGCCATAACGGATCAATTATTTTTAATGCTTTGTGTTTCTTTTAAATGTGTGAAGGTTTTTAAGATGCCTTCTTGTATGGGAGTAAATTTATACTCCGGATGTGCTTTTTTAATTTTTGTATTGTCTACTATTATTGCCGGATTGTCGCTCTGACGGGTTTCCTTATAATTGATCTTAAAATCCGTTCCTACAACTTTTTTAATGTAATCGATCAGCTCATTGATGCTAAGCGTATCATCGGATGCCAAGTTAAAAATATGCGAGGCATTAACTTCACTTGTAATTGATAATTTTAATAACTCAGCTACATCATTCACATAAATGTAATTTCGTATGTTCTTTCCGTCACCATATATCAACACACCATTCTCACTGAGTATCTTTTCAAGAAAGGTATTGATGATGCCCAAACCCTTAGATGTATCCTGACCAATGCCATAAACATTTGACACCCTGAAAATATCATGCTTTAAATTATACTTTGCCTCAAAATAAGTGAGGTAGTTTTCCATGGCCAGCTTATTGATACCGTAAGGCGAAAATGGTTTTTTATCTGACTCTTCGGTTAAACGCTCAGTTGACTGACCATAAATTGTACCGGCGCTTGAAACAAACACGATCTTTTTTAAACCCAGCTTACAAACGCATTCCAAAAAATTAATGAACGGTAATAAATTACGTTCCACTTCAAATTTCGGGTTTTCCCAACTTGATGATGGAATGGAATCGGACGCCAAATAATAAACCAGATCAATGCCTTTAAAATATTCGGCAATATGTTTGGTGTCGTTCAGATCTAATTGATGATAAGTGGTCTGCGACGCAAATTCGCTCTTAGCGCTTCTTCCAAACAAAGTAATATCCAAACTTTTATCATTTATTAAGGTGCGCGTTAAATGCTTTCCGATAAAACCATTTGAACCAATTATGGCAACTTTTTTTAAACTCATAAGTTGATGGTTTTTTCAATTACAGTGTAAGGTCTGTTACGCACCTCATCATAAATACGCACAATGTATTCGCCAATGATACCAAGGCAAATAAGCGTAAGCGAGCCAAAAAAGGAGATGATGATGGCCAGGGTTGCAAAACCTTTTACATCAATTTTATTTACCAATGATTCATAGATCACAAAACCGGAATACAAGGTTGCGAAAATAAATCCTACCATACCTAACATGGTGATGGTTCGGATGGGCACAGATGAAAAAGAGAAAATCCCATCCAATGCGATCTTCATTAATTTTTTAAAAGTATATCCCGATTCGCCGTCAATACGTGCGTGACGCTCATACTCTACCCCAATTTGCTTGAAACCAACCCATGCGCGAATACCGCGTAAAAAAGGATTTTTTTCTTGCAACAACAACATACTATCCACTACACAACGCTTCATCACACAAAAATCGCCGCTATCCAATGGTATATCGGTATCACTTAATTTTTTTAAAATTCTATAGAAACTGTTGTAAGATAATTTTTTAATGAATGATTCCTTACGCTTTTTTCTTACGCCATAAGCCACATCAAAACCGTCATCCAAGTACTTGAAAAACATTGGTAGTAAAGATGGTGGGTCCTGAAGATCATCATCTATAATAGCGATATAATCCCCGGTGCAATGCGTTAATCCGGTTTTTACAGCAATCTGGTGACCAAAATTTCGTGAAAGTTTTATTCCCTTAATGTATGGATAGGTTTTACTCAACTCCACAATTTTATCGTAGCTCTTATCTCTGCTTCCATCGTCAATTAACACCAATTCTAAATGCCAGTTAGAGTTTTTGCGCTCAGCATCAACGGCTTCCAGCAAATTATTCATAAAACTTGCCGAGTTATAAATTGGTACTATTAATGAAATTTTCTTATCCATTTTCTTTAGATCAGGTCCTCTTTTTCCAGAGAATTTAAAAGTACTAAAAAAATGAACATTAAAAAAAATAATAGCAATTTTAATGACTTTGTGAAATGCACTTTTGAATTAGCAGATATTGCCAAATATGCATGCAAATACAGTATTTAAATTTTATATTTACCGTTAAATTAATATATTTGAGTCTCATTAATCCTTGCTTATCAATCCTTTCAAAAGCTTGAAAAATTTAAGAAATGGTTATGAGTTAACGAACATCAAAAAACTTTAAATTCTATATATGAAAGTTGTATTATTAGCCGGTGGATTAGGTACCAGAATTTCTGAAGAAACCACCATTAAACCTAAACCAATGATCGAGATCGGCGGAAAGCCCATCATTTGGCACATCATGAAGATCTATGCCAAATACGGTTTTAATGAATTTGTGGTATGTTTAGGTTACAAAGGCCATTTGATCAAAGAATATTTCATTAATTACTTTTTATACAATTCGGATATTACTGTTGAACTTGAAAAAAATGTAGTTGATGTTCATTTTACAAACTCAGAATCGTTTAAAGTTACATTGGTTGATACAGGTTTGGATACCAATACAGCAGGCCGTATCAAACGCATTCAAAAGCATGTGCAAGACGAAACATTTATGTTAACCTATGGTGATGGTGTTGCGGATATTGATATTAACGAATTATTGAAATTCCATAAGGCTTCTAACAAATTAGCTACTCTAACTTCTATACAATTACCAGGCAGATTTGGAAATATTGAAACCACTGATAATGGTATTGTTACTAAATTTCAGGAAAAACCAGAAGGCGATGGTGTATGGATCAACGGCGGATTTTTTGTATTAGAACCGGGTATTTTCAAGTATTTAGATGGTAACATGGATGCGATACAATGGGAGAAAAAACCATTGATAGATATCGCGAATGATGGTCAGTTAAGTGCTTACCGCCATAAAGGATTTTGGAAATGTATGGATGCCATGCGTGATAAGATTGAGTTAGAAGAATTGTGGGAAACTCAAAAGGCTCCTTGGAAAATATGGTAAACTTATTTAACGGAAAATATAACGGTAAAACTGTTTTACTTACCGGTAACACGGGTTTTAAAGGATCGTGGATGGCTTACTGGCTTCATAAAATGGGAGCTAAAGTAATTGGCTATTCAAAGGATATTCCCAGTGAGCCAAACCATTTTAAATTACTGGAAGATTGTTACAGCGAAAAAATTACAGGCGATGTGGCCGATCTTCTTCATCTCGAAAAAACATTAGGTGTGCATAAGATCGATCTGGTGTTTCATTTAGCAGCTCAATCACTTGTACGTTATTCTTACCGCCACGCTATTGAAACATTTCAAACCAATGTAATGGGCACGGCTAATGTGATTGAAGTTTGCAAACATCATCCCTCAGTTAAAGGTGTGGTTATTGTTACAAGCGATAAGTGTTATGAGAATTTCGAAGATGACCGCCCTTACAATGAGAACGATCGCATGGGCGGATACGACCCTTACAGCGCATCAAAAGGTTGTGCCGAATTAGTGACCAGCTCTTATCGCCGCTCGTTTTTTCCGGTAAGTGAATTTGGTAAGAAACATCATTTTATTTTAGCTAGTGGTCGCGCCGGAAATGTAATAGGTGGCGGCGATTGGTCGGAAGATAGATTGATACCCGATGTGGTGAAAAATGCACACAAAGGTCTGTCAACCGAAATACGAAATCCTATTGCAACTCGTCCATGGCAACATGTGCTTGAGCCAATTTCGGGGTATTTGTTACTCGGACAAAAAATATTAGAAGGCGATGTAAGTGTTTCTGACGGTTGGAATTTTGGTCCGCAAAACAACGAAACACTTTCCGTAAAAGAAGTATTGGATAAAGCCATTCACATTTGGCCATCCATCACATTTGATACACCTCCGCAGCACAACATTCCGCATGAGGCAAAATTACTGCGTTTAGATTGTACGAAGTCAAACACCAAATTGCATTGGCACCCGGTATGGAATACCGATACGGCCATTGAAAATACAATATTATGGTATAAGAATTTTTACGAGCATGGTGTTTTAAATACCGAGGCCGATCTTAATAGTTATATCACAAAAGCAAAAGAATTAAATTACGTTTGGGCAAAATGATCTTTGAAGAATTAAAATTAAAAGGCGCTTACGTAATTTCATTAGAATTAAGAACTGATGACCGCGGAGGATTTGCGCGTACCTATTGCAAAAATGAATTCGCGCAAATTGGACACACCAAAGAGTTTGTTCAAATGAATCACTCTTACAACACGCATAAAGGCACCATCAGAGGTATGCACTTTCAGTTACCGCCTCATCAGGAAATAAAATTGATACGCTGTGTGAAAGGCGCTGTGATGGATGTGATTGTTGACTTAAGAAAAGATTCTCCAACGTTTTTACAACATGTAGCAGTTGAACTTTCGGCAGAGAATAAAAAAATGATGTATGTGCCCGAAAATTTCGCACACGGTTTTCAATCGCTCGAAAATGATTCGGAATTGATCTATCATCACACTGAATTTTATACACCATCTGCTGATTCGGGTGTACGTTATGATGACCCTGCACTAAATATTAAATGGCCATTGCCTCCGGTAATGGTTTCAGATAAAGATAAATCGTACCCATTAATTGATAATAATTTTAAAGGAAACTAATATGGAATGTCGTTTTTGTAAACACCACGTAACAACTGAATTTGCTGATCTGGTAAACAGCCCGGCCTCAAACTCTTACTTAACAGCCGAGCAATTAAATGAGCCGGAAGTATTTTACCCGTTAAAAGTAATGGTATGTGAAAAATGCTTTTTAGTACAGGTTGATGAGTATAAAAAATCATCTGATATTTTTAACAGTGAGTATGCCTATTTTTCTTCGTTCTCAACAAGCTGGTTAGCTCACAGTAAAAAATATACCGAAATGATGATCGCGCGTTTTGGTTATAACGAAAATTCGTTAGTAGCCGAAGTGGCATCAAACGATGGGTATTTATTACAGTATTTCAAAGAAAAAAATGTTCCGGTATTAGGCATTGAGCCTACTGCCAATACAGCTGCAGTGGCCATTAGTAAAGGTATTCCATCGGTAGTTGATTTTTTTGGCGTTCGTTTGGCAAAACAATTGGTTAGCGAAGGTAAAAAGGCAGATCTATTATTAGGCAATAACGTATTGGCTCACGTACCCGATATTATGGATTTTGTGGGTGGTATGAATGTGATCTTAAAAGATAATGGTGTTATTACCATGGAATTCCCGCACTTATATCAGTTAGTATTAAACAATCAGTTTGATACAATTTATCATGAGCATTTTTCTTATCTATCGTTCACCACAGTAAGCAAAATTTTTGAAGCCAATAATTTGGTGATGTTTGATGTGGAAGAAGTGCCAACACATGGCGGATCGTTACGTATTTTTGCAAAACACAAAAATGATAATTCAAAGGCCATAAGTGAGAATGTGGCCAACATGCTTAAAAAGGAAAAAGATGCAGGCATGTTGAACATTGATTATTACAAGAATTTCCAAGTAAAAATTGAAGGCATTAAAAATGATCTTTTAGAATTCTTATTACAACAAAAGCGCGCCGGTAAAAAAGTAGCGGCTTATGGTGCAGCAGCAAAGGGCAATACTTTATTGAACTATTGCGGTATTAAGAATGATATGATCAGTTTTGTGGTGGATGCTAATCCAGCAAAACAAAACAAGTTTATGCCTGCAAGTCATATTCCTATTGTAACCGAAGAGAGCATTAAAAATGATAAACCTGATTACATCATCATACTTCCTTGGAACATTAAAGATGAGATCGTAAAACAATTGGATTACGTAAAAACCTGGGGCTGCAAATTTGTTGTGCCAATTCCAAAATTACAGGTGTTATAAACCACATGAAGGTTTTAGTTACAGGCGCAAGCGGCTTTATTGGCAATTACGTTATTCACGAATTATTGAAACGTGGAGTGCAGGTTATTGCCACATCAGCGCATTTAGCTAAAGCAAAAGAAAAGGCATGGTTCAATGAGGTTGAATATATTGAGCATGATATCTATTCAAACACGAACGAAGATCTATTTAAAAAATTCAGATCGCCCAACTTACTTATTCATTTAGGATGGGGCAACCTATCTAACTTTAAAAGCCAGGATCATATTGATAAAGAATTACCGGCACATCAGCTGTTTTTAGATAATTTGATCTCAAACGGATTGAAAGATCTAACGGTAATTGGCACCTGCCTGGAGTATGGTTTGCAGGAAGGCTGTTTAAGTGAGGATATGGAAAGCAAACCAACCATTGCCTACCCTATTGCCAAGCACAATTTACGCATGCATTTAGAGGCTTTAAAGAACAAATTCAACTTCTCCTTAAAATGGGTGCGTTTGTTTTACATGCACGGTTACGGTCAGGCCGAAAAATCTATTTTACCATTGGTAGATAAAGCCATAGCCGCGAATGAGCCGGTGTTCAATATGAGTAAGGGAGATCAAATGCGCGATTATTTGCCGGTAAATAAGGTTTCAGAAAATATTGTTATATTCGCAATGCAGCAAGCGGTTGAAGGCGTTATTAATTGTAGCAGCAACAAACCCATTACTGTAAAAGAATTAGTAGAGAATCATTTAAAAGAAAAACATAAACAAATAAAATTAAACCTGGGATTTTATCCCTACCCCGATTACGAAGCATTTAAATTTTGGGGCGATAATAAAAAACAACTAAAAATAATAGCAATGAATCCAGTTGAGCAATTTAAAAAAGAACGTGAAGAATTAATTAACAGCTACGCAAATAACAACGAGTTAAAAGCTGCCGCTGCTCAATTCAATAATATTTCAAACCGAGATAAGTATTCATATAACTTTTCATGGATGGGCCGTCCTATCATTCAGTATCCGCAAGATATGATCGCAATGCAAGAATTGATATGGGAATTAAAACCGGATTTGATCGTTGAGACCGGTATTGCTCACGGTGGATCGTTGATCTATTACGCTTCTATTATGGAGTTAATTGGTAAAGGTGAAGTATTAGGAATTGATATTGATATCAGAGATCATAACCGTAAAGAAATTGAAGCACATCCTATGGCTAAGCGTATCAAAATGATACAAGGTTCTGCCATTGATCCTGCAATTGTTGCTGAAGTAGCTAAACACGTAGCAGGCAAAAAAACAGTAATGGTTTGTTTAGATTCAAATCATACACACGATCACGTATTAGCAGAACTTCAAATGTATGCGAACTTTACAACTGTTGGTTCATACTGCGTAGTATTTGATACCATTGTTGAAGATCTTCCAAAGGGTATGTACGATCGTCCTTGGGATGTAGGCAACAACCCTAAAACAGCTGTGTTTGAATTCATGAAAACCAATAACGATTTTGTTATTGATAAACACATTGATAACAAATTACTGATCAGCGTTGCGCCTGATGGTTATTTGAAACGCGTGAAATAATTTCATGTCTGAGCAACCTTTAGTTAGCATTTGTATACCGGTTTACAATGGCGAAAAATACATTGATGAAACGGTTCAGGATTGTATTAACCAAACATATAAGAATTTCGAAGTAATATTTTCAGACAATTGTTCAACCGACCGAACAGTTGAACTGATAAAGCGTTACAACGATCCGCGTATCAAGATATATTCGAACGAAACCAATATTGGTTTACTCGCTAATTTCAAAAAAGTTTTTACTTACGCTACAGGCAAGTATATGTCGTTTTTAGGTGCAGATGACGGCATGGAGCCAACTTGTATTGAAAAAGCGGTGAAGATATTAGAGGCGCCAGAAAATAAGGATATCGTTTTGGTGAATACGTTCATACAGATCATTAACGACGAAAGCAAGACCGTATTCATTAAAAAATTCATTTTCGGAAGTGGCAAATTTTCGGGCAAATGGGGCATCAGAGCAAACTTCTTATATGGATCTAATACCATTGGAGAGCCTAACGGATCGGTTTGGAGAAAAGAAACCTACGATCAAATTCCGGAACCAAAATTCAGAAATGGCAACACGTGGACAACCGACCTTGATCTGAAATTTGAATTGTTGTTATATGGAAACACGTATGTGATACCTGAACCACTTGGTAAATTTCGTTTATCACAACAATCAACCAGTAAAAAAGAATTGAAATTTGCGCAGGCAAAATTGTTTCGTGAATATGCTACAGCACTGTATAAAGATAAGCGCTATAAGCTATCGTACTTTTTTGTGATCACCGCTACTGTAAATTCACTTTTGCTTGAAGTAGCCAGGAATATTTTTTACATCCTGTTCATTAAGAAAAAAGCTTAAGAATAGATCTCTTTTTTAGCAGCCAATAAGGTGTTTTTAATAAGGGAGGCGATGGTCATTGGTCCTACTCCACCGGGCACCGGCGTTATATAAGAACACTTAGGCGCCACTTCATCAAACTTCACATCACCAACTAATTTATAGCCGCTTGGTTTTGTAAGATCATCCACGCGATTAATACCCACATCAATAACTACAGCGCCTGGTTTAACCATATCGGCAGTTACAAAATTTGGTTTACCAATAGCAGCAATAATAATATCGGCACTTAATGCAAATTCCTTTAAATTTTGTGTACGACTATGGCATAACGTTACTGTACAATTAGCTAAATTGGTATTACGCGCCATTAAGATACTCATTGGGCTTCCAACAATGTGGCTACGTCCAATAACCACACAATGTTTTCCTTCAGTTTCAATCTTATAACGCTCTAATAATTGCACAATACCATAAGGAGTTGCGCTAACGTATGTAGGTAAATTTAAAACCAAGCGACCAACATTAATTGGATGAAAGCCATCCACATCTTTACTTGGTTTAATGGCCTCAATTATTTTTTGTTCTGAAATGTGACGAGGTAAAGGCAATTGAACAATGTATCCATCAATATCATCATCATTATTTAACTCCTCAATTTTATTCAATAATTTTTGTTCAGAGATATAAGCTTCAAATTTGATGAGTGTTGATTTAAAACCAACTTTTTCGCAGGTGCGAACTTTATTATTCACATAGGATTGAGAAGCAGGATCATCACCAACCAATATAGCTGCCAAATGAGGCTGCTTGCCACCTTTAGCCATTATTTTTTTCACCTCCGCCGAAATCTCTTCCTGAAGTTGCAATGATATTTTTTTACCGTCTATTAATTCCATACAATTTTTAAGCCACTAATTTCACTAATTAACACAAAACTAAAGTATAACGCGTTTAAACTTTAAACTATCCTCTCCAAAATTAACCAACAAACCTAATTTACAATTAGTGATAGCTAAATAATTTATAAGCTGCTTATAATGCGAGTTCACAATGTTTTCCTGCGCCTTTATTTCAATTATAATGCGATCATAAATAATCAAATCACAATAATAATAATGAGGCAGAACAATATCCTTATAAGGTATTTCAAATCTTTTTTCTCTTTCAAAAGGTATTGACCTATTGTTTAATTCGTAACAAAGTGCGTCAACATAAACTGCTTCCAAAAAACCCTTGCCCAAATTTTTATGCACCTCAAAACAGCAAGCTATGAATGCATAAACTTCCTCCTTATAAATCAGATCGTGTTGGTAAGGAATTATCTCTTCGTTAACTACGTATATTTCTTCGTGAGTGTTCAATTAGATAAATTCGTGCAATTCGTGGCTAAAAAAACTTATTTACATCTTTGGCCCACCACCCGGCATCTTAGGCATATTGCGCATCAACTTCATCATGGCATTTTTATCATTCATCATGCGCATCATTTTGCGCGTTTCTTCAAATTGCTTCAATAATTTATTCACTTCGGTAATGCCTTGTCCGCTTCCTTTTGCTATACGTTGTCTGCGTGCACCATTCAATATTTCCGGCTTCGAGCGCTCTTCCGGTGTCATGGATGAAATGATCGCTTCAATACCTTTAAATGCATCATCATTAATATCTACATCTTTAATGGCCTTCCCAACTCCCGGTATCATACCAACCAGATCCTTCAGGTTACCCATTTTTTTGATCTGTTGTAACTGTGCAATAAAATCATTGAAATCAAATTTATTGCTGGCGATCTTTTTAGATAATTTACGAGCTTCTTCTTCATTAAATTGTTCTTGTGCACGCTCAACCAAAGTTACAACGTCGCCCATACCCAAGATACGATCGGCCATACGTTCCGGATAGAACACATCCAGAGCTTCCATTTTTTCGCCGGTACCAATAAATTTAATTGGTTTGTTTACAACACTCTTAATTGATAAAGCCGCACCACCACGAGTATCACCATCCAATTTGGTTAATATCACCCCATCAAAATCCAAACGATCATTAAATGCTTTGGCAGTATTCACAGCATCCTGACCGGTCATACTATCCACCACAAATAAGATCTCATTTGGCTTAATGGCTTTTTTCAATTCTGCGATCTCGGTCATCATGGCCTCATCAACCGCTAAGCGACCAGCAGTATCTATTAAAACAACGCTGTTACCATTTTCCTTAGCTTGCTTTAAAGCTGCTTCGGCAATTTTTATCGGATTTTTTTCTTCTTTATTACTAAATACATCAACGCCAATTTGCTCACCTAATACGTGTAACTGATCAATAGCAGCCGGACGGTAAACGTCGCAGGCAACCATCAATGGCTTTTTACCTTTTTTTGTTTTAAGGTAGTTGGCTAATTTTCCGGTGAATGTTGTTTTACCCGAACCTTGTAAACCGCTCATTAAAATAATGGTTGGGTTACCTGCCAGGTAAATATCTTCTTTGGTACCACCCATTAAAGCCGCTAACTCATCGTGTGCAATTTTGATCATGAGTTGGCCCGGTTGCAAGGCCGTGAGCACGTTTTGGCCCATTGCTTTTTCTTTAACGGTGTCGGTAAAAGTTTTTGCTACTTTATAGTTAACGTCGGCATCCAATAAAGCCTTACGCACTTCTTTCAACGTTTCGGCAACGTTTATCTCGTTAATTTTTCCTTGCCCTTTTAAAATTTTAAAGGCTCTATCTAACTTATCACTTAAATTATCGAACATGATTGAAAATATTGGGATTACAAAGATAAAAAATTGATTGGATTAACTTATGAAAAAATAGAATAGTACATTTACAACATGGAACTTAAGCACATTTCATACATGCAACATGCCCTTTCCCTTGCCAAAAAAGGTTTAGGAAGTGTTTCGCCAAATCCGATGGTGGGTTGTGTGATCGTGCATCATGATCAGATAGTGGCAGAAGGTTATCATCAAAAATATGGTGAGGCGCATGCGGAAGTAAATGCCATTAATGCGCTTCCTGAAAATGTTGATCCTTCGGAATGTACGGTGTATGTGACTTTAGAGCCCTGCTCGCATTTTGGAAAAACGCCGCCCTGCTCCGACCTGATCATTAAAAAAGGATTTAAAAAAGTTGTGGTATGCAATGTTGATACCAATCCATTGGTTGGCGGTAAAGGCATTGATAGATTGCGAAATTCCGGAATTGAAGTGATAACAGGCGTTTGCGAGAAAGAAGGCCGAGAATTAAATAAACGTTTTTTTACCTTGCACGAAAAAAAACGACCATATATAATTTTAAAATGGGCGCAAACAGCTGATGGATTTATTGCCAAATCAAACCCTGTAAACCCCCAGGATAATTGGATCACAGGGCCGGAAGCCAAACAATTGGTTCATCAAATGCGCAGCGAAGAAGATGCTATTTTAGTTGGGAAGAACACCGTTTTAAAAGATAACCCACAACTGACCACGCGCTTGGTAACGGGTAAAAATCCTTTACGAATAGCAATATCCAAAAGTCCTTCTTTAGCAGCTTCGTTGAATGTTTTTAATGAAGAGGCGCCAACTATCCTATTTAATGCGGAGATAAACGAAACAAGAGGAAATGTTACTTTTGAGAAAATAGATCATAACATGCCAATTATCCCTCAAATACTCGAAAAACTGGCCAAAAAAGGCGTTTCGAGTCTAATTGTAGAAGGTGGTACCGAGACCTTGAATAGCTTTATAAATGCGGGGTATTGGGACGAAATGAAAGTTTTTGTGAACCCAAATTTGAGCTTTATAAGCGGGGTTTTAGCGCCAAAAACGCTGTTAAATACTGATTTTCAAATGGTTGGAAGCGACAAACTCTATACACTTTATCCAAAACACTGATTTAAAATAAATTGGAATAAGTGTTGCACTATTAAATATTTGTTGTATATTTGCATCCCTCAAAAAAGGGAAAGTTTAATTAGAAAGATTTTAGAAGTCATGTCAAGAATTTGTCAAATTACAGGTAAAAAAGCGATGGGTGGTAACCATGTATCGTTCTCAAACCGTAAATCAAAGCGTCAGTTCAAAGTGAACTTAAAGCGCAAACGTTTTTTTGTTCCTGAAACAAATGAGTGGGTTACATTACGTGTATCTACCTCTGCTTTAAAGAACATTAATAAGAAAGGTATTTTCGCTTGCTTAAAGGAAGCTAAAGCAAACGGAATTTTAGCATAAATAAAAATTTACTACCATGGCAAAAAAAGGTAATAGAATTCAGGTGATATTAGAGTGCACAGAGCACAAAGAAAGCGGAAAGCCTGGAACTTCTCGTTATATTACAACGAAGAACAAAAAGAACACCACTGAGCGTATCGAGTTAAAAAAATACAACCCGATCTTAAAGCGCATGACTGTTCATAAAGAAATTAAATAACCATTAAAACAATTATACAATGGCTAAGAAAGTAGTTGCAACGTTAAAAACCGGTAAAGGAAAAGATTTTACTAAGGTTATTAAAATGGTTAAGTCACCAAAAACTGGTGCTTATACATTTAAAGAAGAGATCGTACACAACGATCACATCGCAGATTTTTTGAAATCTAAGTAATCACAAACGAATATGTTATTTTAAAAATTCTTTCCAACATAACGGAAAGAATTTTTTGTTTATACGAACTAATAGGCGCTGCTAAAAAAAATGGGTTTCTTTTCTAAAATATTCTCAAAGGAAAACAAAGAAAGTTTAGACCAAGGACTTAATAAAACCAAAGAAAGTTTTTTTGGAAAACTATCACGCGCGGTTGCCGGTAAAAGCACCATTGATTCGGAAGTACTCGATAACTTAGAGGAAATATTAATTAGTGGTGATGTTGGTGTTAAAACCACTTTAAAGATCATTGAACGTATTGAGGATCGTGTAAAGCGCGATAAATATGTTACCACCAATGAACTAAACTCAATTTTAAAAGATGAAGTAGCTACCGTACTTCAAGAAAACAAGAATAACCATAACCTTATTGATTTTAATTCACCCTTAACGCAAACACCTTATGTGATATTAGTTGTTGGCGTAAATGGTGTTGGAAAAACTACAACCATTGGTAAAATGGCCTATCAATTCAAACAAGCCGGTAAATCGGTAATGCTTGGCGCGGCAGATACATTTAGAGCTGCGGCGGTTGACCAGTTAACCATTTGGAGCGAACGTGTTGGTGTACCAATTGTAAGTCAGGGTATGGGTGCCGATCCTGCTAGTGTTGCTTACGATACTTTAAGTAGCGCAAAAGCAAAAGGTACTGATGTGGTGATCATTGATACGGCAGGACGTTTACATAATAAGATCAACTTAATGAATGAATTAAGCAAGATCAAAAATGTAATGAAGAAAATTGTTCCGGATGCACCCCATGAAGTTTTATTGGTGTTGGATGGCAGTACCGGTCAAAATGCAGTTGAACAATGCAAACAATTTACCGCTGCCACTGATGTAAATGCATTGGCTGTTACAAAATTAGATGGTACCGCCAAAGGTGGCGTTGTTATTGGTATCTCCGACGAATTTAAAATTCCTGTAAAGTACATTGGCGTTGGCGAAAAAATGACCGACCTTCAAGTATTCAATGCTGCCGAATTTGTTGACAGCTTATTTAAGCAATAATTTTACCTCACATTTCTAAAATAAAAAATCCTGCAAGTTCAAACCTGCAGGATCTTTTATAAAATTAAACTTTACTCCTTACTTCAACAAAGTAACATGGCCTGTTTTCGTGTATTTCTTGCCATCTAATGCAGTGTAATTTACCAAGTACACATACACATCATTCTTACTTAATTTTCCTTTATAAACGCCGTCCCATCCTTTTAACTGATCGGTTGAAGTAAATAACTTCTCACCCCATCTGTCAAAAACGATCATCTCAATTTTTACAATTCCTGTTCCATAAACCAAGAACACATCATTCACACCATCTTCATTAGGTGTAAATATGTTTGGTATATAAATATTGTGGTTCATAGTAACCTCTATGCATACATCATCAATTGCCTTACAACCAAATTCGTTAACGGCTAACACCTTATAACATCCGCTGGTTTTAGGGAATATTTGTGAATTAGGACAAGGTTTGCAATAGATCTCTTCACCCTCTATCCATGTTAATGTTCCGGTTCCTTTTGCATTGATGTACATTGGCTCATCGGTATTATAGGTCATATCCGGACCAGCATAAACCGTTGGATTTGGATTTACCTTTACCAATACTGTTGCTGTAGCCCCGCAATATCCACCATTTGAAACCTGAACGGTATAAATTGTAGTTTCTTTAGGTTGCGCATATGGCTGAGGTGATAAAGTTGTATTTAATCCGGTAGAAGGTGACCAAATATAGGTATTGCTTCCGCCGGCGTTTAATTTCACACTTGTACCTTCACATATTTCAACGCTTCCGCTGATGCTTGCTGTTACTTGCGGTACAACTTCGATCTCAATTTCTTTTGTCATGATACATGAAATTGAACCGGTAGTGTTCATACCTGTTACAGTGTAGTTTGTAGTAACACTTGGACTAACATTTGCAACATTAGGGTTCACAAAATTAATTCCTTGGTTTGGCGACCAATTGTAGTTTTGTGCGCCGCTTGCAAAAATTGAAGTGTTGTTTCCGAAACAAATTTTATTGTTGCTCGTAGTTAATTGTAATAATGGATTTGGTAAAACTACAATATCAACAGTTAACGTACCGGTACATGCTCCATTTTGTCCGATCAATGAATACGTTGTAGAAGCCGGTGGACTAGCTTGTATAAAGTTTGTGAATGGATTACTGATACCTAAGTTTGGGGTCCATGAATAGGTGCTTGCACCATTCGCATTAATGTTTGCAATTTGGCCTACACAAATAACTGTCCTGTCTGCTAACGCTTGTAACGTTGGTAATGTAACTACCGATACCTGATTTACAACTGCAGCAGTACAACTATTTAACGTACCTACTACTGTATAATTTGTAGTTGTTGCAGGACTTGCAATTACAACGTTACCAACCGGACTGCTTAAAGATGAAGCAGGGCTCCACACATATGTTTGAGCACCAGCGGCCGTTAAGCCTGCAGATGAACCCGCACATATTGTTGGATTAATAGGTGAAACGATCATAGTTGGTAACGGCAGAACAAAAACAGTTCCGTTTTGTGTTGCACTGTTACATCCTAAACTCGAACCTATTACCGAATAAACTGTATTTGAATTTGGATTTGCTGTAACTGTTGCTCCTGTTATAGCACTTAAATTGGTATTGGGCGACCATGCATAAGTATCTGCACCACTTGCAGAGATAACAGTTGCGGTTCCTAAACACATACTAGGCGACGTAACCGAAATAACGGGATTTGGTATTGCCGCTAAACTAAATGTAGCAACATTCGTACAAGTATTCCAAGTGCCCATTACTGTACCGGATGCAAGAGGAGAATTATTTAAAGATGTACCAACAACCATACTGCCATTGGTAGTATTTGTGCTTATACCGGTTATACCCGACCATGTATAGGTTGAAGCACCACTAACGTTTAATGTTACAGTATTAATTGAACCATTGTAATTATTCATACAAATAGTTGGGCTAGTTAATACAACACTTAAAGTTGGATTTGGAATAACTGTAAGTGTTATTGTGGCTACTCCTGTACAGGTATTTTGTGATCCTAAAACAGAATAGGTTTGTGTGACGGATGGTGTAGCAACAATATTAACGCCCACTGATGAGCTTAATGCCACATTCGGGCTCCATGTATATGATGTTGCACCATTTCCGGTTAAACTAAACGAACCGCCTGAACAATTTTGTAAAGTATTTGAACTAATTGAAACAACTAATGCAGGTGGTTGCGTTATTGTTGTTGTACCCATATACGTACAACCCATTGCATCTTTTACATAACACGTATAATTGCCGGCAGTTAATGCAGTAGCTAAAGAAGTTGTTTGCACCGGCGCAGTTGTCCACGAATATGTATAAGGCGCAGTTGAAGTACCGGTTATGGTGCTCACTTCTGCTTGCCCGTTTGAATATCCAAAACAAGCGACGGCTGTGTTGGTTATATTAGGCGTGAACATACTTACCGCAGTTGCATTAACTGTAGCAGTTGAAACACATCCCGGTTGCTGAGCGGTTAAGGTATAAACACCATAAGAACCATTTAAAAATGTTGGACTTTGAATGTTTGCAGTATAGTTATTTGGGCCCGACCAACTATATGTTGGAGTGGCAGTAAATCCGCTAATTGCTGAAACCGAAAGTGAGAATGAAGGACCTGTAGGTGTACAACTTGTGCTTACTGCAGCAGTTGCCGAACATAAACAGTTGATGTTAAAAGTTAAAGTTTTTACCGGTCCGCATGGCGCGTTAATTTGAATATTAACTGTGTAATTTCCATTCGCTAAATTATTAACCGTTGTTGAAGGCACTGTTTGATTTGGGAAAGTAGCAACAGTAGCAGTTGTACTAATGTATGTGAAAGAGAAAACAGGATTGGTCATGTTGGTTGTAACCGTTGTAACCGCCGAACCATTGTTATTACCCACACAAACAGGAACAACCTGATAAGTATTAGTATTACAAGATAAACTATTTGCAGCAGAATTTTGAGCCACAAATCCGCTTCCCGTTACATAAAGAATATTATTTACTTTATCTAACTTGATATCATAAACATATTTATTTACAGTAGTTACACCCAAGTTAACACTTGGTAAAGCAGAGAAAGAGGTTCCGTTAAAATGATAACATAAAACGTCGCCATTCTTACCTCCGATATATACGTTATCGCAATCATCTACTGCAATACCACCTTGTTGTTTTACTATATAACCAGGTATTGTAGTGAAACCTACCTTAGTTCCTGTAGTTTTGTTGTAAGCCGCTAAATTTAAACCATCATAATAGTATAAGAAATTTGCATTCACATCTAAACAATTGAATCCGTTTGAAGGAGATGTACCTCCAATGTAGGCATTCTTATTTGCTGCTTCACTCATCACGTTATAAGTACTTGGCACCAACCAA
>JBIKKW010000142.1:0-6752 GCA_044360115.1 Bacteroidia bacterium | reverse complement strand
TGCTAAAAATGGGAGGCACTTGTGCCGTAGTTGTACCGCAAGGCGTATTGTTTGGCAGCGGCAAAGCTTTTGTAGCAGCGCGTAAACTAATGGTAGAAAACAGCGAACTAAAAGCGGTGATTACTTTACCAAGTGGTGTGTTTAAACCTTATGCCGGAGTAGCCTGTGCTATTTTAATTTTTACCAAAGGTGGCGAAACCCGCGATGTTTGGTTTTACGACATGCATAGCGATGGTTATAGCCTCGACGACAAACGTACCAAATTAGATAAATCAGATTTACAAGATATTATTAAACAATACCACTCTCGTTCTGTCACCCTGAGCGGAGTCGAAGGGCGCACTGAAAAACATTTCTTTGTACCCAAAACCGAAATAGTTGCCAACGACTACGACCTAAGCCTAAGCAAATACAAACAAGAAGTGTACGAAGAAGTAACTTACGAAAAGCCCCAGGTAATTTTTAAAAAGTTGCAGGATTTGGAAAGCAACATTAGCAAGGGATTGAAAGAACTTAAAGAATTGATGTGATGAAAGAAGCAGAGATTGGTGATGTTTTCAAAGTTATTCGTAATGGCGCTAGCATTCAACAAAATAAAAATGCTGAAGGTATTCCTATTACAAGAATTGAAACCATTGCAGACGGTTCGATTGATTACAATAGACTTGGCTATGCATCAATTCTGAATGATGATTTTAAAGAATACTATTTACAAAATGGGGATATTTTGATGTCACATATAAATAGTGTTACTCATTTAGGTAAAGTTGCTATTGCAGAAAATATCAATTCTAAGATAATTCATGGAATGAATTTACTTTGCCTAAAAGTAAATCCTGAATTATTAGATCCAAAATATGCAGTTTTTTATTTTAGAACTTCTATTTTTAAAAATAGAATAAAAGTAATAACTAAAAAGTCTGTTAATCAAGCAAGTTTTAATATTACTAGTTTTAGAAAAATCAAAATCCCCCTCCCTCCCATAGAAGAACAAAAGCACATAGCCGCGGTATTAAGCAAAGCCGAGACCTTAATAGCCGAGCGCAAACAAAGCATACAACTCTTAGATGAGTATTTAAAATCTACCTTTTTGGAGATGTTTGGGGATCCTGTGAAAAATGAGAAAGGTTGGGAAGAAACGAATCTAAAAAATGTTTGTTTAAAAATTCAAGATGGTACTCATTTCTCCCCACCAATTACTGAAGAAGGAATACCTTATATTACAGCCAAACACGTGAGAGAAAATGTAATTGATTTTTGGGCAAACCCATGGTTTATTTCCCGAGAAAGTCACAATGAAATTTTCAGAAGATGTAACCCTCAAAAAGGTGATGTAATTTACATTAAAGATGGAGCTACGACAGGATATGCTGCAATTAACAAATATGACTTTGAATTTAGTATGTTATCTAGTTTGGCACTTCTTAAAGTTAGGTCAGAAAAGATGAATTCAGAATTTCTTTGCGCATGGTTAAATAACTCTCTTGTTAAGCAGGGCATTTTATCGCGTATGGCTGGAGGTGCAATTAAGCGGTTAACACTATCTAAAATAAATGTGTTACCAATTTTAGTTCCACCTCTCAAACTCCAAACCCAGTTTGCACAAATCGTAGAAAAAACGGAAGTTTTAAAAGCGCAATACAAATCGCATTTGCAAGAGTTGGAACAATTGTATGGAGCTTTGAGTCAGAGGGCTTTTAGGGGTGAGATGAGAGCTGTTGGTATTTGAGCGAGCGTGTGGGAAGAAAGAAGTAATTTCAAAATAAAGAATGAAGAAGTGCAGAACACAGAAATGAAAACAATTACTAAAATTGAAAAATTAGAGTCTCAGCTGCTAAGGGCAAAAAAAATTATTTTAAAGCAAAAGAAATTAATTCAGGAGCTTGAAGAGGAAAGTAATAATTTCCCATTACGAATGTGGATGGTTTTAATGGATGTTTTAAAAGACCCCGCTCACGCGGATTTGCAATCCGTGTTTTCAAAAACCTAATTACCACGGTCATCAAACCAATTACACTAAATTATTTATAGGCATACTTCTCCAATTCAAAGGAAATCTCCTTTCGTATGACCCGCCTAAACAGCACTTCGCCCCTTTCTCCGCTCCATTCTTAAAATCAAATATCTCACCATTATTACGTGTTGCAACGCCTTTTTATACTGGGAACAAGCATTAGTTGCTTTTACATACAAAGCCAAGCGCTTCGTAACATTTAGCTAGGCTTTAATTAACAAATTAGTAATTTAGTGAGGTGTTTGGCAAAGGCATACATACTTTACTTTTTGCGTTTTTATTCGTCGGTTTTTTAGGCGCGCAAAATTCGTGCTTACAAACCGCTAAAACCATTTATAAGGTCGATTCGGCCATTACCCTGCTTAAAGGCTGTTTACCGCAACTTGCTAATGATACGGCGGCCCTTGTAAATACAACGTGCTACCTCAGTAAATTGCTTAACCGTAGCGGTAAATTCGAGCAGTCTAAAAAACTACTCAACAACCTATTGCCTCAGCTGGCGCATCCAAAGCACAGCTCTCTAAAGGGGCTTGTACTGCTGCACCTGGGCAATGTATATCAAGCCTCCCGTATTAGCGATGAAGCCTTAAAAAACTACCTGGCGGCTCTCAAATTGTTTGAAGAAAGCAATGATCAGGAAAATACGGTAGGTGCCTATACCAATTTGGCGGAGTTTTACCGAAGTGTTGGTAATTATGAAAATGCGCAAAAATACATTGTAACCGGTTTAAACCTTTATAAAACACAAAAACTAAATTCTGTTCCTAAACTCATTAAACTTTACAACCGCTACGCCGCTATTGCCAACGAAAGCAACAAGCTCGATTCGAGCACCTATTACACCTTAACGGCGCTTAAACTTTCGCAACAAAGTAACGATAAATACAACGAGGCCACATCCTGGAACGAGTTGGGCTTTACGCTTAAAAATTACCGCATGGTTGATTCGTCGTACAAATGTTACCAACGCGCCATCGATCTGTGGAAAAGCATTGGCGCCGAAACCGAAGCTGTGCACGCCATGTTTAACCAGGTACAATTGCTCACGCATAATCATTATGGCCATAAAAAATTAATTCCTTACTACTACAACATCATTAACTACGTACACGAAAAAAAGATGGAATACTGGTTAAATGAGGTGTATTTCGAATTGGCCAGTTGTTACTTTTTTATTGGCGATAGTATTAAAATGCACCGCTATAAAGCATACTCTGCCCACGAAAACATTCGCCGCATACAAGCACAATACAACGCAAACATCAACGATATTCAGGAAAAATACGAGAACGAAAAATATAAGAATGAGATCATAGAAGTATCGCAAACCCTCAAAGAAACTGAGGAAAGCCTGTCCTTTATAAAAAAAGAGAATATTTTTATTTACACCATCCTGGGGATCATTTCCATTTTGCTGCTGGTCATCTTTTTACTCTTAAAAAAAATAAACAAGGCCAATAAAGAATTAAAATTAAAACACATTGAAAAAGATTCGCTCATTCAGGAAATACATCACCGCGTAAAAAACAACTTGCAATTTGTGAGTTCGCTCATTAATATGCAGATCAATACAACCAAAACCGAATCGGAAAAAGAGAATTTGCAGGATGTTTCGCGCCGCATAAAATCAATGGCACTGGTTCATCAAATGCTTTATAACCGCGAAGATCTGGAAGGTGTTGAAATGAAAAACTACATTGGCGAACTTATCCGATCTATTGAAGAACTGGTGAACACCAAAGGAATTGCAATAGCATTTGATATTAATTGTGATGATGTAAAATTCTCAACCATACGATCCATTGCGGTTGGTATCATTGTTTCTGAACTCATTTCTAATTCCATTAAACACGGTTTTGTTAATATTCAAGACCCTAAAATTGCCATACAGCTAATACAAGATGTTGAAGGCAACATTCAATTGAGTTACAACGATAACGGCATTGGATTAAAGAACTTAAATACCAACAACGGTGAAACGCTGGGTATGCGCCTAATTGATATTTTTTCGCGACAGATAAAAGGGAATTATACCTTTGATAACAACAACGGCCTATTGTTTAAATTAAATTTTAAAAATGAATCAGCAGTTTGAGAAATTAAAAATATTGATCGTTGACGATGAAGTGCTTATTGCCGAAGATATTAAAGATATGCTTCATGAATTTGGCTGTAAAAAAACCTACATGGCTCACTCAAAACAAGAGGCAATTGATCAGCTGATGGCATTTGCCCCCGATCTGGTTTTACTGGATATACGTATGGAACATGATATGGAAGGCTTTGAACTGGCCAATATCATTAACAACGATTTTACCATGCCTTTTATATTTATTACTGCTCACTCCGATGTGGCAACCATAAATAAGATCATTACAACGCAACCTTATGCCTACATAACCAAACCGGTTAAAAAATCTGATCTGTTTGCCAATATTAGTTTATTGGCCGGTGAACTCGAACAAAAAATAAAACAAAAACTGTATATTAAAGATGGTTACAAAACCATTGTGCTAAATCCGGAAGACATACTTTACCTGGAAAGTGATGGCAATTACATTAATATTTACACCAAAGAAAAACGCCATTTGCTGCGCCAAAGTATGGATGGTATTTTAAGTGAGCTCGACCCTAACCAATTTGTTCGTGTACACCGTTCCTACATCATAAATAAAAAGCATGTTGCGCGCTTTTCAAAAAAAGAAATAGAAATAAACGGCGTTAAAGTTCCGGTTTCTCGACACTTTTCCGAGAACATAGAAACCCTGCTAAAATAACCCTAAAAAGGGGTAAAATTCATTCGAATACAAATTTCTGCATTTCACACCATTTTAAATTCAGCTCTTTTTCAATTAAGTAATTTAGCTACACAAAATTATAAACTATGAAAAAGAATTTACTAATGGTTGCGCTGGGAGGCTTGTTAATAGGCAGTCCTGTAAGTGCAACGGAAACCAAGCCCTTGAATAAAGGTAAGTTTGGTACCGAAAAAGATGCTGTTTGTTTTGCTGAGAACAAAGGGCAAGTAACTGATCAAAATGGTAATAGCCGTGCAGATGTATTGTTTGGTGGCGCTACCAAAGGTGTTAATTTTCACTTGAAAAAAACAGGTGTGAGTTACCAATTGAACAGAGTTGACAAATGGAAAAAAATGAAGTTGAACAGTAACGGCGAAACTATATCAAAAATTGATGAGGCAACCGTTTACCGTTTAGATCTTAATTGGTTAAACACTAGCAACCTTGTTAAAGTTCATGGTATTGATCCATTAGCAAATCAATCAAAATTCTTTAATAACAACGGTGAAATTAATGCCGCAAGTTATTCGGAAGTAGTTTATAAAAATATTTACAAAGGTATTGATCTGAAATGGTATGAGAAGAACGGTGAGTTAGAATACGATTATATTGTAGCTGCCGGAGCTGATCATACACAAATTAAATTTGAAATTAGCGGTGCAGAAAGCATTAAGATCAACAGATCAAATGATCTTGAAATTGAAACACCTTTAGGAACAATTATTCAAAAAGCTCCTTTAGCCATTCAAAATGGTAAGATACTACCTTCATCATGGAAAGTAGAAGGAAACGTGATCAGCTTTAACGTAAAAAATGTTGATCCATCTCAAGCACTTGTAATTGACCCTGTTGTTAGAGTTTGGGGTACTTATTACGGTGGTACAGGCGACGACCGTGGTTGGAGTACAACAGCAGATAACAATGGTAACGTTTATTTAGTTGGTGATACAAATACACCAACCAGCACTTTGATCGCAACAAGCGGTTCACACCAAACTTCACTTGGTGGTGCAATGGATGTGTTCATTGCAAAATTCAACAGTGCAGGAGTTCGTCAATGGTCTACCTACTACGGTGGAACCGGTAACGAATTTGATCCGGCAGCAATTGTTGATGGTAATGGCGACCTTTATGTTGCTTCATATTCAGATTCAAATACTGGAACTGTAATTGCTACGGCAAGCTCACATCAACCAACCTTCGGTGGTGGTGGAAACGATGCTTTTTTAGTAAAGTTTGATGCTAACGGTAACCGCATTTGGGGAACTTATTACGGTGGTAACGGTTTAGATTATCCACGATCAGTTTCTGTGGATGGTGCTAACAATGTTTATATTTATGGCTTTACATCTTCTACAAACTCTGTTGCAATGGTAACAGCAGGTGCTCATCAAGTGGTACATAACGGAAGTGATGAAGCATTTTTAGTGAAGTTCAACTCAAGTGGTGTACGTCAATGGGCTACTTATTATGGTGGCACAGGAAGTGATGCTGCTTATGGTTGTGTAGTTGATGCTTCAGGTAACGTTTATTTATCTGGCCATACTACTTCAGGAACAAATATTTCAACGGTTGGTTCACATCAAACCACAAACTCAGGCGGGCACGATGCGTTTCTTGTAAAGTTCAACAATGCCGGAGCTCGTCAGTGGGCAACCTATTATGGTGGTGCAAGCCCTGAGTTAGAATCGGTTTGCGCGCTTGATGCAACAACCAATCAAATTTACATAGTTGGACAAACAACTAGTAATACAACCACTTTAATTGCTACACCGGGTACACACCAACCTACTTATGCAGGCGGTGGCGATGTGTTTATTGCAAAATTTGATGCAAATGGTGTTAGACAATGGGGTACCTATTATGGTGGTGCCGGAGATCAAAACGCACGCACAGCCATTGTTGATGTTAACGGCGCATTATACTTCAACGGAAGAACA
>JBIKKW010000141.1:0-6814 GCA_044360115.1 Bacteroidia bacterium | reverse complement strand
GCGCATTGTTTTACCGGTTCCGTGAGGTAAAGTAACAGTTCCACGAACCATTTGATTAGCTTTCCTAGGATCAACTCCTAAACGGATCGCAAGATCCACAGAAGCATCAAATTTAGTAGTTGTAATGTCTTTTACAACTTTTGACGCGTCTGCAACGGAGTAAGCTTTTGTAGCATCATACTTTGCTTCAGCAGCTTTTCTTTTTTTAGTTAACGTTGCCATTTTTTGAAAGCGTTTTGTTTGTTAATAATAATTTAATTAGAAAGGTTTCTGTCCGGAAACAGTTATACCCATACTACGTGCAGTACCTGCAACCATGCTCATTGCTGATTCCATTGTAAAACAGTTCATGTCTACAATTTTATCTTCTGCAATTTTTTTGATCTGATCCCAAGAGATCGAACCAACTTTTTTACGGTTACTTGTAGCAGAACCTGTTTGCACTTTAGTAGCCTCTTTGATCTGAACTGCAACTGGTGGACGTTTGATAACGAAATCAAACGACTTATCAGAGTAAACATTAATGATAACCGGTAAAATTTTACCAGGTTGTTCTTGAGTTCTAGCATTAAATTGCTTACAGAACTCCATAATGTTAACACCTTTGGCACCTAAAGCAGGACCGATAGGAGGCGATGGGTTAGCAGCTCCACCTTTGATTTGCAACTTTACAATTGCTGATAACTCTTTTGCCATTTTGTTATTTGTTTTATTTGTTTATTGTTAGGTTTCCGTTTCGAGCCCCGATAGTTATCGGGGTACTTTGAGTTGGAAGCAGCAAAGCACCTCTTCTAATCCGGTAAACCCTTCAATTCGTTTATTATTCTTTTTCAACCTCACCGAAATTCAATTCAACCGGTTGTTTACGGCCAAATATCTTCACGGTAACTTTAATTTTCTTCTTGTCTTCCATTACCTCTTCAATGATACCATTGAATCCGTTGAATGGACCATTAATTACCTTAACCGACTCGCCTACCATGTAATTGGTAGCCATTGTACCTTCGCTCTCAGTTAATTCATCAACCTTACCTAAGATACGGTTAACTTCGCTTAAGCGCATTGGCACTGGATCTCCACCTTTGGTTTCACCTAAAAAGCCAATAACACCGGTAATATTTTTAATGATGTGAGGGATCTCACCAGAAAGATTTGCTTCAATTAATACATAACCCGGATAGAAAGAACGCTCTTTTGTAGTTTTCTTTCCGTTACGGATCTGGATGATCTTTTCAGTTGGGATCAACACTTGCGACACGTAATCATTCAACTTCAAACGTGAGATCTCTACTTCAATATATTGTTTAACCTTTTTTTCTTGCCCGCTGATAGCACGCACAACGTACCACTTCTTTGCAATACCACTTTCGGTTTTAGTTACTTCAGCCATTTTAAAAATCTTTATTTATTAACTAACTAAACTGTAAGCTGCTTTCATTAAGTTCTCAAAGCCAAGATCCATAAGGAACACGATCAAAGCAATGATAACCGAAGAAACCATTACCACAACTGCGCTACCTTGTAACTCTTGCCAAGTTGGCCAACTCACTTTGTTTACCAGTTCGTTTTTTGTTTCGCTTAAGTATTCAGAAAATTTACTCATTTCTTATTTCTTTAATTTTTAGTTGATCTCCTTTGCCAAAGCTCCGGCGATCGATGCACGGGTGGAGAGATTCGAACTCCCATCAACGGTTTTGGAGACCGGTATGCTACCATTGCACCACACCCGTAGAATTTTTAAATTTTATCACCTATTATAAATGGCAAAATGGCTATCCCTTTCGGGGAGCCATTTTGCCTATATTTATGACTATGGCAATTAGTCTAAAATTTCAGTAACCTGACCAGCACCTACGGTACGTCCACCTTCGCGGATAGCGAAACGTAAACCTTTATCCATAGCGATAGGGTTGATCAATGCAACCTCAATAGTTACGTTATCACCAGGCATTACCATTTCGCGACCAGCTTCTAAAGTGATCTCTCCAGTAACGTCTGTTGTACGGAAATAGAATTGAGGACGGTATTTATTTTGGAATGGAGTGTGACGTCCACCTTCTTCTTTTTTCAAGATGTAAACCTCAGCTTTGAACTTAGCGTGTGGTTTTACAGTACCTGGCTTAATGATAACCATACCACGTTTGATGTCTTTTTTCTCAACACCACGTAATAATAAACCTACGTTATCTCCAGCCTCACCGTAGTCAAGGATCTTACGGAACATTTCAACACCAGTTACAGTAGAAGAAAGTTTCTCAGCACCCATACCAATGATATCTACTGGATCAGCAGAGTTAATAACACCAGTTTCAATACGACCAGTTGCAACAGTACCACGACCAGTGATCGTAAATACGTCTTCTACCGGCATCAAGAACGGCTTATCTTTTTCACGTGGAGGAAGAGGAATATACTCATCTACCGCGTTCATTAATTCCATAATTTTATCAACCCATTTTGGATCTTTGTTTAATCCACCTAAAGCTGAACCACGGATGATCGGAGTGTTATCACCATCAAATTTGTAGAATGATAATAATTCACGAACTTCCATTTCAACTAAGTCTAATAACTCAGCATCTTCAACCATGTCAACCTTGTTCATGAAAACCACGATACGAGGTACACCTACCTGACGAGCTAAAAGGATATGCTCACGAGTTTGTGGCATTGGACCATCAGTAGCAGCTACAACTAAGATAGCACCATCCATTTGAGCAGCACCAGTAACCATGTTCTTTACGTAGTCAGCGTGACCAGGACAGTCAACGTGAGCGTAGTGACGTTTTTCAGTTTGGTACTCAACGTGTGAAGTGTTGATTGTGATACCGCGTTCTTTTTCTTCAGGAGCGTTGTCGATTGAAGAGAAATCACGTTTTTCTGCTAATCCTTTGTCAGCTAATACAGTTGTAATTGCTGCAGTTAAGGTAGTTTTTCCGTGGTCAACGTGACCAATTGTTCCAATGTTTACGTGTGGTTTGGAACGGTCGAATTTTTCTTTTGCCATAGTTTTAATTTATTTACTTGTTTTGTTTTATATTAGTTTTATACTAATCTCTCTTAATTTTGAGAGGCTTTTATCAGCTAAGCCGAAGCGACCTCTCTTTTTTTGAGCTGTTGAGCAGTCCCGAAACAATCGGGATGAACTGCAGACCTCTCAAGTTTTTTTTGAGCTGTTGAGCAGGATTGAACTGCCGACCTCTTCCTTACCAAGGAAGTGCTCTACCACTGAGCTACAACAGCTTTTTACTCAATCTTTCGCACCAATCAACCCAGTATTTTTAAAGAACTACACGTTTAGATACTCGAAAAGTCCCTCATTTTGGGGACATCCAGTGCTAAATCGACCGTGATGCACAAGCCTCTTGTCGCTCTGTCCGTATCAAACGGGTATTTTCAACTCCTCTTTCCAACAATTTTTGAGCGGAAGACGGGTCTCGAACCCGCAACCTCCAGCTTGGAAGGCTGGAGCTCTACCAATTGAGCTACTTCCGCTTTCAGTATCTTTAAATGATACTTTAAGCAATTGGGTCAACTACGCTTTTGCTTCGTCGACCTCAGTGGGGTAAGATGGATTCGAACCACCGAAGACGAAGTCAGCAGATTTACAGTCTGCCCCATTTGGCCACTCTGGTATTACCCCAAACAAAAAAAAAGAGCCGAAGAAGGGACTCGAACCCCCGACCTACTGATTACAAATCAGTGGCTCTACCAGCTGAGCTACTTCGGCTTTTAAATTGTTTTAATTTTAAAGAACAATCCCCTTAATTTGGGGACTGCAAAATTATATAATTATTTGGTTTAAACAAAATAAAAATAAAAAATATTTTAATTTTTTTTTTGAGGCGTTCAAATCCAGATGTATTGCCACTTTCAAAGGCCAATTTCTTTATTAATGATCATGTAATTTTGTGGTAAATAATTGTTGGCACGGTTATTTAAAACTTTTGCCCATCCAATACCAAAATTTTTATGTGTAATTAATTTTAAGCCGGTTGTAGAATGACTATGATCGAAATTTTCTTTTTTCAAATACTTAATCGCTTCATTATCATTAAGTTCAAACCTTTCAATACCAGTGTTTGTATAGTTAGAAAGCGCCAAAAAATGATGGGGCACCAAATCGCCTTGTTTTATCTCTCCCAAACTGGAACCAACCTGCTTTAAATACAGGGTGTTCTTTAAAGCATTTAATAGATGTAATGTTTTATTATTCAGTAATTTATAATCACCCTGATGATTGATCACTTTAAATTCAAAATCTACATTTAAAAACGGAAGGATGATCTCCATTTCGCCTTTAGTTGCCTCTTTTAAATTTCCCTTTTGCTTGAGATGAAATTCCGATCTATTATCTAAAACTCTGAAAACAGCGCAAAAGAAGCCTTCCCCTTGCAAATTATATGGATAAAAGCGGTAACCTAAACCGGTGTCTTCAATTCCCCAGGCAGCATCCATTTTAATTTGAACCAATTCAACATCATTATTTTCCAGCATCCATTTTACGATCTCTTCATTTTCCTGAACTGAATAACTGCATGTACTATAAACCAAAACACCATCGGTTTTCAAACTTGGTAAAATATCGGAAAGTATTTTTTGCTGACGATCGCCGCATTTTAAAACAGCCTCCTCACTCCATTCATTAATTGCATCCGGTTGTTTTCTAAATAATCCGCTACCACTGCAAGGCGCATCAACCAATACTACATCAAACAAACCATTAACGTCTGAAAATGAGCTCGTTTCGCTATTCGTTACTATATGATTACAATTGCCCCATTTGGCCAAATTATAACTTAAAATATCTGCCCTACTCTTTATAACTTCATTAGCTACCAATACACTTTCCTTACTTAAAAGCGAACTTAAAATAGTGGTCTTTCCGCCAGGTGCGGCACACAGATCCAATGCAAACAGATCAGAAGAAAGGTCGATCGTTTGTTTTAAAACATGCTCCACAAACATGGATGATGCCTCTTGCACATAATAGCAACCCGCATGAAACAAGGGGTCGGCAGTAAAAACCGGTCTGTCTTTTAAATAATAGGCATCGGATGTCCAAGGAACTGACCCATCCAATTCAAATTTCAACTCGGTTCGTTTGTTGGGATTTAACCTAACAGAAACCGGCAATTTATCGTTCTCATGGGCTTTGATCAAGGCTTCTTCATTAAATCCTTTTACAGACCTTAAGCTGTTTAAAAAATTTACAGGAAGCGCGTTTGCCATGGTTCTTATTAAATAAATTTGTTGGTGCAGAAATGGATCACAAAGAAAAGAAAATAAAACTGAGTTTACCAGTTGCTATCGAAAAAATCAAGAGTTGGTGCGCCTATCAGGAGCGATCGCATTTTGAGACCCAAAACAAATTGTATGAATACGGTTTAAATAAAGCAGATGTTGATCAGGCAATTGCAGTATTGATCTCAGATAATTTTTTGAACGAGGAACGTTTTGCCGAATCCTTTGCGCGAGGGAAATTCAGGATCAAACATTGGGGAAAGAATAAGATAAAACAGGAATTGAAGATGCGCAAGGTGAGTGATTACAGCATTAAAAAGGCCTTGAAACAAATTGAAGATAAGGAATATGTGCAAACCTTGGAAAAACTGATCCATAAAAAATGGAAGGAAACCAAGGAGAAGAACGACTACAAAAAGAAATACAAGGTATTACAATACGTGGTGAGCAGAGGTTTTGAAAGTGATATAGCCAATGAACTTATAAAAATGACCAACGAAGAACAATAATTAAGCATAAAAAACTTTACATTTATCCTATGAATTTAGATCTAAAGAATAAACGCGCCATTGTTTGCGGAAGCACACAAGGAATAGGAAAAGCAGTTGCAATGGAACTTGCTTCAATGGGATGCAATGTTACACTGGTTGCTCGTAACGAAGAGGCACTTAAAAAAACAAAAAGTGAATTGCCAACCGGTGATAATCAAATTCACTCTTATTTATGTGTTGATTTTGCTGATGCTGCCAAACTGAAAGAATTGACAGAAGCATTTATTCAACGAAGCGGTCCGGTAAATATTTTAATTAATAATACTGGAGGCCCTCCTGCAGGACCGGTTCACGCGGCAAAAACAGATGAATTTTTAACTGCCTTTAATCAGCATTTAATATGCAATCATATGTTAGCGCAAGCATGTATTGACGGAATGAAGAACAGCGGCTATGGCCGTATTATCAACATCATCAGTACGTCAGTAAAACAACCGTTACCTAATTTAGGTGTGAGTAATACAATAAGAGCCGCAGTTGCTAATTGGTCGAAAACCATGGCCAACGAGCTTGGTAAGTTTAATATTACAGTTAATAATGTACTACCTGGAGCAACAGCAACGCAGCGTTTAAGTAGCATCATTGATAATAAAGCCTTGAAAACTAATACAAGTAATGACAGTGTAAAGAACGAAATGTTACACGAAATTCCGATGGGCCGATTTGCCGAAGCAGCAGAGATAGCAAATGCTGTAGCCTTTTTAGCGAGCCCGAGTGCATCTTATATAAATGGTATTAATTTACCGGTTGATGGCGGAAGAACCGGTTGTTTATAACCACCGCACCTTTTAACAAATCGTTGTTATTAAAATAGGAGCCACGCAAAAAATGCGTGGTTTTTTTACATCTATTTTAGTGACATGATAAAATTTTTAATTATTTCATTTAACGCTATCCTATTTTTTATAATAGGTATCTTCTCAAAAGCAGACGGAATAAGCGTATCCGGTAATTTTCCAAAAAACATGCAACCCGGTTCGGAAGTTGCAATAGAAGTAAGAGTTAAAAAAGGAGGCCTT
>JBIKKW010000063.1:0-17198 GCA_044360115.1 Bacteroidia bacterium | reverse complement strand
CAGATCCGGTCTTTTCTTTAAAATACTGTTAACTGCCATCTTTACACAATCAACCGGTGTGCCGCTGCAGGCAAACTCCATGGTTGTTTGATGGAAATTTGTTTTTTCTAATCGTAAGGTGGAGTTAATGGTAATAGCATGTCCCATACCACTTTGTGGTTTATCGGGGGCAACCACTATTACATCGCCAAATTGTTTGGCAATGGTAGTTAAATGTTTTATTCCCGGGGCAAAAACCCCATCATCATTTGTTACCAGTATGGTTGGTCTTGAGTTCATTTTTCGCTATTATTTTATAAAGCTAAAGGAATATTATACGCGAATTTTGGCATTCGGTATGACTTACTAAACCTGTTTTGTTAATTTTTAAGCTTATTTAAGAGTGATCACGGGGCTTTTTACTGAATTATAATGTAATTTTGTCATGAAATTATACTTGGTATTTGATTTGATACCTTGTAATAAAACAAATCAATTATGATGCATTACAATATAGGACTAATGGTGATCAGTGGTATTTTTATGCTGATCGGTATTTTAGTAAGTTCAAGATTAAAAGGGAAATTCGCTAAGTACTCACAGGAACGCTTAACCAGCGGTATCAGCGGAAAAGAAGTAGCTGAAAAAATGTTACGCGATAGCGGAATTTACGACGTAAAGGTTCAAAGTGTTGAAGGACAATTGACCGATCATTACAACCCGGCTGATAAAACTGTGAATTTGAGTCATGATGTTTATAATGGCCGACATGTAGCTGCAGCTGCTGTAGCGGCTCACGAATGTGGTCATGCAGTTCAACATGCGACTGCTTATACGTGGTTAACTATGCGCAGTAAAATGGTACCGGCGGTACAAATTGCTTCAACTTTAATGGGATTTTTATCATTTGGTTTGGCCTTTGCGTTTTATAGTATGCCACATCTCGGAAATTCGATCATGTTGTTGTTCATTATTTTACAATCGGCCATAACTTTGTTCACCATTGTTACATTGCCAGTTGAAGTAGATGCCAGTAAGCGAGCTTTAGTTTGGTTAAATAGTGCAGGGATAACTTATGGTTCAGAACATGATGAGGCTAAAGATGCTTTGAAGTGGGCTGCTTATACTTATTTTGTTTCTGCTTTAGGATCTATTGCATCATTGCTTTACATGATCTTAAGATTTACAGGCAACAACGACGATTAATTTTTTAATCACATCTTATTATAAAAAAAGCAGGATCTATTTTCCTGCTTTCTTTTTTTGTTCTAATGCTTCCTCTTGTCGGATACGTTGCTTGCGTCGTAAAATATAAATTAGACTTGATAGAATAAAAAATGCAAAGAAGAAAAGCGCACTGTCATTATCCTTTGTGATCAAAAAGAATACGCAGCATACAACACCAAGTATTGCACCGCCAAGCCAAAGTTTTTCGAGTATTTTAAATAAATTGTTTTGCATAATTATAATTCATCGTTAGTTAATTGAATGATAGCGGTTACGTTTTTAATAGCGTATTTCGAAAAATCTTCATTGCTTTCTAAGCCTGTACCGGTTATTTTTTGAGTTGATGTTGTAATAGTTACAAAGGCATCTGTGTAAATACGTTTATTAGCCTCATCCCATATCAGTTTTTCGGTCTCCAATTTTTCACCTTTGTTATTTATAACTTCTACAGCATATTTTGCTTCCATGCGCTTACTCGATTCGTATCGTATGGCGTAATTGGCTTTTAAGGTGCTTGATATCTTTTCCTCATCATCAAAAAAAGTAACATGCACACCTTTCGGTAAAATAGTAAATGGTTCGGTAACATTTTTATCAAACTGTATCAATCGGTTTGCTTTTAAAACGATCTTTAATTGAGCGCTATCGGTATAGATCATTGAAACCGTATCAGCAGTTTGCGAAGGACTAAGTTTGTTTGAAGGAATGGCCATTACATCTTTTAACTCATTGGTGCATGATTGCCATGTAACCAATAAAATCAAAATGACAAGGATATGTTTAAATGAAAAATTCAAGTTTAATCGTATCTGAATTTTCTGAACCAAAGATCATCAAAGTAGGTAGAGTTAAATGTGAAACCAAAATTAACTCTGTAAAAATTTTCTTTGATCAAATTATTTGTCTGTGTACCTGTTTGCCCAACCTGCACGCCAATATTAATTAAACCTGTTCCGGTTCTTGTTCCAACCGGTAAACTTATACCGGCTGTTAATCCGTAGGTGGAGATCAAGGTGTTCTTAATGTCTAAATAACCGGTATTGTAAAATGCGCCGGCACGGTATTGTGTACGTTTAAAGTAAGTGCCTTTTCCGGTAGCATATTTTTCAGGAACATAGTTGGCGCCAATGGCCATTCGTGTATTGTTCTTTAATGAGTTGGTGTAATCTAACAATTTAAAATTAGACCAATCGGTAATTGCATAATCAAACACCACATTTAATTTCTCTCCTTTTTTAAATCCAATGCCAATACCTTGCTCAAGAGGAAGTGTGATTTTTCCTGATTGATCGATCTGACGTAAAACAGTATCTTTTACTTGTATGCCGGCAGAATTAGTTAAAAAATAATTATACGACACAAGATCATACTTTGCTTTTAAAGTATTGTTCAACGCCATGTAGTAACCAAATGTGAATTTCACTTTCTCTTTAAGGATACGACGTTTTTTAATGCCTACTTTACTCGAATCTGTTTGTTTTGTTCTTACACTGTCAATGGTGAATCCGGTTTGAATACCAAAGTTTCCTGTGAAATCGTTTATGCGGATATTGTTTTCACGAACTGTATTGTAAAAAGTAAGTGAATTTGGATAACGTACATCAGCATAATTTAAGATCGATCCAAAAATATAATTACCATTAGCGCCAATACTAAAGTCGCTTGCCAATTCATTAAAAAACTCTTTTAGTTTGTATTTACTTCTCGAAAAATGAAAGGTAGTATCGTTTAATTTTAATGATTGTTTTTTTCTGAACTTAACCATGCGGTCTTTGAACGGCATCACACCATAACCTAAAAATGCTTTGCTAAATCCACCTTCGCCATTGTAATTATATGTTACGTCGCCAATGTTTGCTTCATTCACAACATTCTTCATATTGTATCCTACATTGCTGTATGGCATAATTCCAAAAGCAGCACCACCTCTGCGACGAACAGGAAAGCCCAGTGCTGCATAAGTGAAATTGGTGTTGTTTTTGGTTAGTTTGGTGTTTGATGATGAGAATTGTGAATTCGTGTAATTGCCACCGACTTCAAACGTTGCAAATTTAATAAGTGAGTAGGCTGCCGGATTTCCAACATTGATCATTACCGGAAATAACGAATCGGGTTTAAGCGCTGCAAATGCGCCACCCATGCCTAGGTTATGCGCAAAGGTATTTTGATTGAGCTCACCTAAGCCAAAGCGTGAATAAGGACTAAACGTATTAATTTGTGAAAAGGCAAGTTCACAAACAATTAAAAACAGGAGTATGTATTTATTTTTTTTCAAGTTGAAATTCTAATAATTGATTTAAACCCTTTAAAACCAAATTTGGGTGCCCAAAGATGCTACTTTTTAGGCGTTTTGCAAAGAAATCGCCATTACCACCGGTTAACACAGTAATTAGATCAGGGTAAATGAGTTGGTATGAACTAATAATCCCATCTATTTCAGCAACAGCACCATTTAATACACCGCTTAAAATTGATTCATGCGTTGTTTCACCTATCAATTTCTGAAAGGCATTATCTATCTGCAATAGTGGTAATTTGGCCGTATGATCGTTTAATGCTTTAAATCGCAATTCAATTCCTGGCGATATTCCTCCACCCAAATAATTATTGGCTTTATCTACAAAGTTATATTTGATGCAGGTGCCACAATCAATGGTAAGTACATTTTGGTTGGGGTAAATAGAATAGGCGCCAATAGAGGCTGCTAAACGATCGGAACCTAAAGTGCCGGAACTTTTATATTTATTAGTTAACGGAATTGGTGTTTCAGATGTAAATAATACACAGGTGATCTGCTTTTCAAAATTTTGAAGAAAAACCAAATGATCATTTGTGACCGAACTGATGATCGCACGACTATGGGCAAGGATCAGATCTTTGTTCTCAATAAGTTTTTGAACGCTTTCAAAGGTTAAAACAGAACCCATTTCGCCTTCTGTAAAAGAGGCAGCTTTAATGCGTGTGTTACCAAAATCTAAAGCTAAATGGGCCATTAGGGTTAAAGATAAATGAAATATAAAGGCCAAAAGAGGCTTTAAGATTTTTTTACAAATATTTGGGAAGTTAGAAAAAATATGTATTTTTGCACCTCTCAAATCTGAGAATGGTAAGGTACCTTAGCTCAGTTGGTAGAGCAAAGGACTGAAAATCCTTGTGTCCCTGGTTCGATTCCTGGAGGTACCACTAAAAAGAGCGAGAGTGTAGAGCGAAAGCGAAACACTTCTCGCTCTTTTTTCTTCGCACTCTTTCTCACACTCATTTTTGCTTAGATAGTTTTATTGTCTTTTATATAGTAAAATTTTCAATAAATCCGCTGTAGCTGTCAAAGGACGTGATTTTATAAGATCCACTTATGGAATATGAAAATCCTTGTGTCCCTGTCCGCCGCGGCGGACGATTCCGGGAGGTACCACTAAAAAGAGCGAGAGTGTAGAGCGAAAGCGAAACACTTCTCGCTCTTTTTTCTTCACACTCTTTCTCATTATTTACCAAATGACTCTAAAAAAGTTCAAAATCCTTTAACAATTTTGGTTTTTGTTTGTTGTAATGCTGAAAAACCTGATCATTATACTTAAACAATTTAAATAACATCTATGAAACACCGTTTTAAAATCTTCATTCTATTCTCACTATTTGTTATTCAAGGTATTGCTCAAGTGAATGGCGTTATTCGCGGGAATGTGAAAGATAAAAACACACAGGAAAGTATAATTGGCGCTATTATTTCCATCGATGGCACTACTACAGGCGCTACTACGGATATCGACGGGAATTTTAAGATCAATTTGCCTGTAGGTACCTATAATTTAAAAGCTGCTTATTTGGGTTTTACAACCTTGATCAAGTATAATATTCTGGTTACTTCCGGTAATGCTCAAACTGTGAATTTTGAATTAGAAACTGTTTCATCTGAACTTAATGAGGTTACTGTTACATTTGATAAGGGGAAGTCTGCCGTTGCTACCGATATGATCACCCCTTTGTCTGTTCAGCAATTAACCACCGAAGAGATAAAAAGTAATCCGGGTGGTAATTTTGATATTTCTAAAGTTGTACAAACACTTCCCGGTGTTGGTGGATCGGGTGGAGGCGCAGCCAGAAACGATATTATCATCAGAGGTGGCGCACCTAATGAGAATGTTTATTATGTTGATGGCATTGAAATCCCCGTTTTAAATCATTTTCAAACTCAAGGCAGCTCGGGTGGGGCACAAGGTATTTTAAATGTGTCGTTTATTGATGAGGTTAAACTAACGTCTTCTGCATTTGATGCTAAATATGATAATGCCTTAGCTTCAACCTTTGTTATCAAACAAAGGCAGGGTAATCCTGAAAAAGTTTCAGGAAATGTACGCGTTAGTTTTACCGAAGCGGTTGCAACATTGGAAGGACCTTTAGGAAAGAAAACCGATTACTTATTATCTGCCCGTAAATCTTACCTCGATCTTTTATTCAAGTTAATTGATCTTCCTATTCGTCCGAACTTTTATGATTTTCAGTATAAGGTCACACATAAGTTCAATGAAAAAACAACACTTACAGCAATTGGTGTTGGTGCCATTGATAATTTTTCTTTTGGCGAAACGCGCGAATCAAGTCCGGAGAATGAATATTTCAGAAGATCATTGCCTATTATCACGCAATGGAATTACACCAATGGTTTTGTATTAAAAAGATTGATCAATAAAGGGTATGTAAATATTGCTTTGAGTAGGAACATGTTTGATAATCAAATTGACAGATTTGAAGATGCTAAATACAACGATGAAACAAAACGTAACTTTAAATTGCGTTCACAAGAAATAGAAAATAAACTTCGAATTGATGTGAACAAATACATCAATGGCTGGAAGTTGTCTTACGGCGCTGTTGGTCAGTATGTGAAGTATAATACCAATTTATTCAATAAGCTTTCAAGTCCTATCGTTGATACAAACAATGTTATTTTATTTCCGGGCATTACCATTAATTTCAAAAGCGACCTTGAGTTTTTTAAGTATGGTGCTTTTGGTCAGATCTCTAAAAACGTTTTCAATGAGAAGTTGCTGGTGTCGTTTGGTGTGCGAACAGATATGAATTCATTTATGAAGGATGGGAATAATCCGTTGAATACGCTTTCGCCGCGACTATCATTTGCATATCATCTTTCAGAAAAATTTGACCTTACGGCATCAGTTGGTTCTTATTATAAAATTCCTGGATACACCAGTTTGGGATACCGTGATATTAATGGTGAATTAGCAAACAGATCGATGAAGTACATTCAATCAAATCATTACGTGCTTGGTACACAGTTTTTACCAAACCAGGCATTGCGTTTTACCGTTGAGGGATTTTACAAGCAATATAATAACTATCCTATTTCAAAAGCCAATGGAACATCTTTAGCTAATCAAGGTAGTGATTTTGGATCGATAGGAAGTGAAGCCATTCAAAGTACCGGAAAAGGAGAAACCTTTGGCGCCGAATTTTTTATGCAACAAAAATTAATGAAGAAATTGTTTTATGTATTTAGCTATACCTATGTTAGAAGCAATTATTCAGGTATTGATAACAAACTTATTCCTTCCTCTTGGGATAATCAGCATTTGATTTCCACCACCTTAGGATATAAGTTTGGTAAAAACTGGCAATTAGGATTAAAATACCGATTCGCCGGCGGAACACCATATACACCGTTTGATCTGGCTGCATCACAACAAAATTTTGCCTTACTTGGCACAGGTGTTTTGGATTATTCGCGTATCAATAGCGAACGATTAATGAATTTCAGTCAGCTTGATCTTCGTTTAGATAAGAACATCAACTATAAAAAAACCACGTTGAATTTATTCCTCGATTTTCAGAATGTGTTAATGACAGTGCAAGAGAACGCACCTTACTATACCTTCAAAAGAACAAAGGATAATGCCGGTTATGAAACTACTGATGGAAAGCCTTTGAATTTGAACGGATCTAACGGTATTCCCATTATTTTAGAGAATAAAAGCAAAACCGTAACACCATCAATAGGGTTTACGTTTGAATTTTAATTTCTTCGATAAAATTAACTGCTTTTATTTCATGTGTTAATTCGTTACATTTGAATGAAGCAGAATGGAATGAATAACCTGATCACGTATTTAAAAAGAACGAGTCCGCTTTCTAAGCAAGCAGAAGCGGCGATTTTCTCCATTTCAAAATTGCTGGAGGTGAAGAAGAATACAGATCTTCAACCCATTGGCCACACCTGCAAAACAATTTACTTTCTTAAAAAAGGAGTTGCCCGCATTTATTATTTTAAAGAGCATATTGATATCACCGAAAGTTTTTCGTTTGAGAACAATATTGTTGTGAGATATGAGAGCTTATTTACAGGTAAACCTTCTAAAAAAGCAATTCAGGTTTTGGAAGATGCTGAGGTGATCGCGATCAATGCCAACGAGCTTTTTAAATTGTATGATCAATTTCCGGATATTGAACGCTTGTTTCGAAAGATCTTTGAAAACGCTTTGGTAGATACAGTTAATAGAGTAGAGAGTATTCAGTTCCATTCTGCCGAAGAGCGCTATAACGCTTTGATAAAAGAAGCGCCGGATGTATTAAAGCGCGTGCCTTTAAAATACATTGCCTCTTATTTAGGCATTACTCCGGTTAGCTTGAGCCGAATCAGAGGGCAAAAGTGATTTCTTATCATATGTAAAGTATTTTCCTTTTTAATGCCGGTAACTTTGTGTTGTAAAACAGCACAATGAACAATATTAAATTAGGTTTAAAGGAAAATTTGTATCAGTTTATATTGCTGGTTGTTGTTAATGCTTTTGTTGGTGGCATGGTTGGTCTTGAACGAACCATTTTACCTCAAATTGCAGAAGCAGAATTTCATATCGCGGCTAAAACTGCGGTTTTATCTTTTATAATTGTTTTTGGTATTGTAAAAGCATTTACGAATTACTTTACAGGAACCTTAGCTAATAAATTCGGAAGAAAGAATTTGCTTACAATTGGATGGTTATTTGTCATTCCGGTGCCATTTCTATTAATGTTTGCTACAAGTTGGAATTGGATCATTGCCGCGAATGTATTATTAGGCATTAATCAAGGTTTAACTTGGAGCAGCACGGTAGTAATGAAAATCGATCTTGTAGGCGAGAAGCAAAGAGGCTTTGCCATGGGGTTAAATGAATTTGCCGGTTATTTAGCTGTGGCTGTTGTTGCATTTATTACAGGTGTAGTTGCAGGCAAATATGGTTTAAGGCCTTATCCATTCTACATAGGCATTGTGCTTGCTTTTGCGGGTTTGTTGAGTTCGTGGTTATTGGTTAAGGATACCAAACATCATGTAACATTGGAAACAAGTAAAAGCCAGGCACCGAAATTAAAAAATGTGTTTTGGGATACTACTTGGTTTGATCGCAATTTGGCTTCGGTTACACAGGCCGGTTTAATTAATAATTTAAATGATGGAATGGTATGGGGATTATTACCCATATTACTTCTCCAAAAGAATTTTCCGGTATCGCAAATTGCCATTGTTACGGCTGTTTATCCGGCTGTATGGGGCATTGGACAATTGTTCACAGGAAAAATGTCTGATCTTTTTTGTAAAAAAAGCATGTTGTTTTGGGGAATGTTCCTTCAAGGTGTAACCTTGTTGTTTTTGGTCTTCGCCAGTTCTTTTGTTCATTTTATTATTTTGGCAACTATTTTAGGATGGGGCACAGCAATGGTTTATCCAACCTTTTTAGCAACCATCGCCGAAAATACAAATCCGCAAGACCGACCTAAAAGCTTAGGTGTATTTAGATTATGGCGCGATCTGGGTTATGCCATTGGCGCTATTTTAACCGGTATTATTGCCGATGCCTTTGGTATTAATTCTTCGGTGATCGTTATTGCATTGATCACCTTGTTTTCAGCTATTGCTATTCAAAAACGGATGTATTGTACCGTTTCCTCACCAAAACTTTTCGATTGGTTGTTTGATAGACATAAAACTAAATTAAGTCATGAAAGTTTCAATGGATAAAAAAACGCTGCAACAACATCTTCAGAACAGTACAGATATTGTTTTAATAGATGTGCGTTCAAAGGATGAATTTGCAGAAAGGCATATTCCTAATACGATTCACGTACCCATTGAAATGATAGAGGCGGGCCACTTTATTCCCGATTCTCAAAAACGGATCATTACAGTTTGTGCCAAAGGAGGCGGCCGATCGGAACGCGCAGCGACATTTTTGAGAACGCACTTCCCTAATACCACTTACTTTTTAGAAGGGGGCACTACCGGTTGGTTTGAAAATTAAATGTATTGAATATTCATTATTCAATTTCGTATCTTTACATTATTAAAACCAAACATGTTTGCCATCATTGATATAGAAACCTGCGGCGGTAAATATGAATTTAAAAAAGGAAGGATCACCGAGATCTGTATCCTGCTTCACGATGGACTTCAAGTAACAGAAAAATTCACTACGCTCATCAATCCGGAGTGTTATATCAGTCCGTATTACACCAATATTACCAGTATCACCAATGATATGGTTGCCAACGCACCCAAATTTCATGAAGTGGCGCAAAAAATTTGGGAAATGACTGAAGGAAGAATTTTTGTGGCGCATAATGTAGGGTTTGATTATGGCTTCATTCGCGATGAGTTTGCATCCTTAGGCGCTAAATTTAAACGCGAAACCTTATGTACGGTGCGATTGTCTCGTAAATTAATTCCCGGTAAGATCTCCTATAGTCTAGGAACCCTTTGTGAATCACTTGGTATACCTAATGAAGCTCGCCACAGGGCGGAGGGTGATGCAGTTGCTACAGCAAAATTATTTGATCTGTTGATGCATTTAAAAGGCATGAACCCACAATATAAGAATCAAGGCGTTGAAGAATTAATGACAAGACGCATTGATAAAATGAAGCAATATATTTTAGATAAATTGCCAGAAGAATGTGGTGTTTACTATTTTTTAAATAAGAGCCATGAAATTATTTACATAGGAAAAAGTGTAAATGCCTATAATCGTGCGCTCGGTCATTTTAACAGTAAAGAACATAAAGGGAAGAAAATGCTGAATGATCTGTATCAGGCAGATTTTACGGCAACCGGCAGCGAATTGATCGCTCTGTTAATGGAAGCAGAAGAAATTAAAAAGCATAAACCAAAATATAACCGAATGCGCAAAGCCGATCAGTTTACCCATTGTATCGATTGGTTTATGAACGATGAAGGGATCATCAATTTTAAAATTGTTCCGTATGAGGAGTCGGAAAATGCTTTGTGTTCGTTTGTGAATTATGCTACTGCGCGTGAACGTTTAGAAAGCTGGATAGATCAAAGAGCCTTATGTATGCGTTTTACCGCGTTAACTAGTGACACCGCCATCTGTTTCAATCATCAAATAAAAAAATGCAATGGTATTTGTGCCGGCGAAGAGGAAATAGAATTGTACAATAAAAGAGCCAATGAGATTTTGGAAGAGTATGTTTTTAAAGAAGAGAATTTTGTGTTGATCGATAGAGGCAGACATGCAGAGGAACGATCGATGATTTTAATAGAGAACAGACATTACGCTGGTTATGGATACCTCACGGAGAGTGATAATTTTAGCAATTTAGAGGAATTAAAAGTGTATATCAAACAAGTGAATTATTACCCAGACGCCGATGATCTGATAAGAGGTTGGTTAAAAAAGAATAAGGTAAAAAAGATCGTTTTAACCAATTAAGTGTGTGTTTTAGGAGTGAACTTAGTTGCGTTTTATTTGTTAACTTCATGTATTAAAACTTAATTACCATGAGCGATAATTTACCCAGAAGAAACTTTTTAACACGAGTGGCTTTAGCATTAGGGGCAGCCGTAACAGCGCCAATTACAAGTTTTTCAAATTCATTTAAGCAAACATTAGAAGATAATAAAAGTATGGACCCTGTATTAAATATTAAACCTTTAGGTTTTCAATGGGAAACGGCCGACCCGTTCTTGTTTTGTGTGCATCACGAAGATAAATTCCCAAAAGGTAATGAAGTGATGGGACCAACTGCCGAACATTTCAAAGGTCGTCATATGGGTGATGATTTTATTATTAAAGATGGTTTTAGAATGTATCACGGTAAAACGGTACCCGGTTTCCCCGGACATCCGCACAGAGGTTTTGAAACCATAACCGTTGTTCGTCAGGGTATTGTTGATCATGCTGATTCAATGGGCGCTTCAGGCAGATATGGTGATGGTGATGTGCAGTGGATGACGGCAGGAAAAGGCGTTCAACATTCTGAAATGTTTCCATTGATCTATAAGGATAAAGAAAATCCTATGGAATTATTTCAAATTTGGTTGAACCTTCCGAAAAAAAATAAAATGGTTGAGCCGCATTTTAAAATGTTGTGGCGCGATACCATTCCGCAATATGTGCATACAGATGAAGCTGGTAAAAAAACAGTGATTGAGATAATTGCCGGTAAACTACATGATAAAAAAGCACCAACGCCTCCACCTGATTCATGGGCAGCAACAGATACACATGAAGTAGCTGTGTGGAATATAAAAATGAATGCAGGTGCCAAATGGGTTTTACCAAAAGCAAGTGCAGGCATCAACCGAACCTTATATTTTTACGAAGGCAACACATTAAATATTGCTGGAAAATCTATTCCTAAGTATCACGCGGTAGAAGTTAGACCGGAATTTGATCTTGCGATCACAGCAAGCAATGAGGAGACCAGTATTTTGGTTTTACAAGGAAAGCCTATCGCTGAACCGGTTATTCAGTATGGTCCGTTTGTAATGAATACGAAAGAAGAGATCAATCAGGCATTTGAAGATTATCACAAAACACAGTTTGGTGGTTGGCCTTGGCCAAAATATGATCAGGTTCACGCCCGCGATAAAAGCAGATTTGCGAAACATGCGGATGGTAAAGAGGAAATTAAAACCAGTTAAAAGATAATGAGAAGAATTAATTTGATCGTATTGGCATTTGTTTTGTTTCAAACATTTTCATTTGCTCAAAAAAATAAAACCAAGTTGCTTGTTGGTAAATGGGAATGGATAGAATCTTCCGGCGGATTTGGCGGTGGCATTCTCACTCCAAAAACAGAGGCCTATACCATTAGAGTGGAGTTTACGAAGAAGAATATTTTTAAATCGTATAAAGACGGTGTATTTAATACTCAAAACAATATAAAGTTTGTTACCGGGAAAAGTGTTTATTCGCAAGAAGAACAATTGCTCATTAAATATTTTAAAGGAACAAGCGCAGATATGAGTATGATGAATGATTCGTTTGAATTTAAAGGCAAGGATACACTCATTTTGAAACAAGAGTGCCATGATTGTTATACCCGCGCATTTGTAAGAATAAAAAAATAAGATGAGTCATACACATTCGCACGCGCATGATCATTCTCACCCTTTAGCTACCGAACGATTGGTGTTACGTGAATTTGTACGTCAGGATAAAGACTTCATTTACGAATTATTGAATACAGAGGAGTGGTTGAGGTTTATTGGCGATAGAGATGTCAGATCTTTAAAAGATGCCGAATATTTTATTACCGACCGTTTAACGCCTTCTTATAGAAAGCATGGATTTGGTTTTTACGCCATGTTAAGTAAAGCACATAATAAAGTGATCGGCATGTGCGGTTTGGTTAAAAGAGAAGGTTTGGAGCATGTAGATCTGGGGTTTGCAATGCTTCCGGCTTATACAAAAAGTGGATATGCTTTTGAAGCATCGCTATCGTGTATTGCTTTCGCAAAAAATAATTTAAAGCTTAAAACATTGGCAGCAATTTGTAATACAGATAACGACGCTTCTATAAAGCTTTTAACCAAATTAGGATTTACGTATGTTAAGCAGATCACACTTCCGAATGAAACAACATCGCTTCTTTATTACGAATTAAATTTGTAAGATCTATTCGCTCCAGCGGTAAGTATCATTCTCCAATCCCATCAAGTCAATAATTCTATCGGCAACAGTAGCCGCCAACTCTTCAATAGTTTTTGGTTTAGAATAATAAGAAGGTGAAGCGGGTAAAATAATTCCACCGGCTTCGGTAACCGTTTTCATATTGTTGATGTGAATTAAACTCAATGGTGTATCGCGTGTAACAAGTATCAGTTTTCTTCTTTCTTTCAGTATCACATCGGCCGCTCTTGTTATTAGGTCGTTACTCATGCCGGTTGCAATTCGCGCCATGGTGCCCATGCTGCACGGACAAACCACCACAATGTTGTATTTGGCAGAACCGGATGCAAAGGGAGCCATAAAATCGTTTTTAGAGTATACTTTATAAGGGTAATTTTTGTAATCCTCATTATCCAGTTCCAGTTTCCAAACTTCTTTGGCATTATCACTAAATACAATTGCCAATTCAGCAAACTGTTCGCGAATGGCTGAAAGTTTATCAATTAAAAGTTTAGCGTAAATGCTACCGCTGGCGCCTGTTACGGCTATTACTATTTTATGGGTTGATGGTCTCACTTTTTTTCTTCGGATTAATTTGATAGATCATATATGCACTCAGCACATTGTTGTATAAACCTTTATTAAAAAATCGTGCTACAGCGTTAGGGAAATAAACTCCGTTGGCTGCAATTCCGTAGCTTCGTATGGGTAAGAAAGAATTGCTTGAACGAATCTCAATAAGCCAATTTCCTTTTATCTTTCTTCCTAAACCTACATTTATACCGTACTCAAATTTTTCAAATGGGTAAACGCCATTCCAGTTTCCTCTTTCTGTGTCTTCTGTATAATTAACCAAATAGGCTAACGAAGGACCAAGCGTGATGAAGTAGGCAGAATTGACCTTGTAATTCAATAGTACAGGCATTTCAATGTAATTTAAATTTACCCTAAAAAAAGTATAATCATTGTTTTCAGGATCCTGATTTCTGCGTGCGCCTTTTTGAGTGAATACAATTCCAAGATCGATGGATGTTTTTTTATTTAAGCGTGAATTAACCACGATGCCGCCATTAACCCCAAATTTATTATAACCTGCTGCATTATCGCCATGAATTTGGCAGGCATTTATTCCTATTACCGGTTTAAAGGTAAAAACGTTTTCGGTTGATTGGGCAATACTAAAATAAGCGCAAAACAAAAGAACTGTAAGAAGTCCTGTTTTTAACCTATGATAATATCTGAAATTTGAACCCATTTACTGTAAAACAAAAAACCAACCTAAAAGGTTGGTTTAAATTAGCTATTTTTTTAAGAATAATGCTTAGAATTTGTAACCAAATCCGATAGCAAAGGTGGTAAGTAGCTGAATTCTTGGACCATTAATATCTTCAGGCTTATCATATTTACCATCTTTATCCCAATCTCTTTTAATTATGATCTCATCGTCGTACAACATTTGAGAAATGATGTTTGCTGTGAAGAATTTATTGATCTTGAATGTAAGAAGGTTATTAAATACCACGTCAATGTTTTCAGGATTGTTAGCATAGTTTGAGAAGAGATCGAGGTATGAATCTAAATTCACATTTTTAAAGATATCCTTTTTGAATTTTACGATCACACGACCACCAAACTCATATCTGATCTTTTTGCCCGGCGTAACAATATTCCCCATATCATCATACTTTGCTTTATCCACACCAAAAGCACCGGCATCAGCCAAATACTGACGGTTAACTGTTGTGATCTTACCGGCAACCGGAGCAACAAATGCCGAAAAGTAAGGTGCAGGTTTGTAATCGATACCAATTGCTAATTGGATGTATCCGGGAGATGCAAAATCAGAGGTTGCTCTTCCGGCAATAGAATCGCCAATGTAATTATAACCAGGCGCTAATTGCGAACGAAAATCGGCCTGTGCAGCATAATACCAATGTTTGGCAAAAGCATTGATGTTTAGTTTTGATAAGGCAAATAATTGGTCAATATTTTTTCTAAAGATCTTTGCTTCACCCGGTTTAATTAACCCATACTGCGCATCTAATTTGCTTAACCAGGTAACTTTATCTTTTTTGTAAACGATCTCACCATTAAAAATGCTATTGATGGCAACGTTATCCTGACCACCACCTTGCCAATTGTGCATTGCTGTTTGGCTGGCATTGATGCCAAAGAAACCGGCAACTTTCCAGCTCGTGTCTCTTAATGTTGTTTCAATTTTTGAAGCGTTTTGGGCTTTTGTATTAAGCACAAAAAAAGCAAGTGATGCGATGAATAGGTTTTTCATTATCTAATTTTTTTGCAAAATTAAATATTTAACCGGAAAGAAAAGGTAGGATTACAGTAATTACGAGATTGTAGTTGTTAATAGGTTTTTACCACATTATAAAGGGTGTCTCGTTCAACAGGTGTTTTTCCTACTGCTTTTATGAGATCAACTAATTGTTGTGTTGTAAGCTTTGGCGTTTGTTCTTCCGAACCGGCCATGCTGTATATTTTAGTGGTATCGTCAATTGTACCATCCAGATCATCAGCACCAAAATTGAGCGCCAGCTGGGCCGTACTTCTTCCGATCATGGCCCAATAGGCTTTAATGTGTGCAAAGTTATCTAAATAAATTCGGCTGATGGCGTAGTTTCTAAGATCTTCTATAACACTTACTTCAGGTACATGCGACATTTGATTGTCTTTATTTCTAAATTTTAAAGGAATAAAAGCGTTAAAGCCACCCGTTCTGTCTTGCAGATCGCGTAAACGATTCATGTGATCTATGCGGTGTTCAAATGTTTCAATATGGCCATAAAGCATGGTAGCATTCGAAAAATTACCCATTTTGTGCCAGATCTCATGTAGTTCTAACCATTCTTCTGCTGTACATTTTCCACCGGCAATTTCATCCCTAATGGCTTTGTCAAATATCTCTGCTCCGCCACCCGGTAAGCTATCTAAACCTGCTTCTTTCATTTGTTTTAAGCCTTCTTCATAAGAGAGTTTTGCCTTTTTAAATATGTAATGAAATTCAACAGGGGTAAGGGCTTTAATGTGAAGTTCAGGACGATGTTGTTTTATTCTTCTGAATAATTCGGTATAAAAAGCCAGATCTTGTTTTGGAACAACGCCACCGGTAATATGCACTTCGGTAACAGCCTGATCATCGTATTTTTTTATGATATCCAATATCTGCTCAACCCTTAATTCCCAGCCTTGTTCACGGTTTTTGATCAAGCGGGAGTAGGAGCAAAACGAGCAGGAATAAACACAAACATTTGTAGGTTCAACATGAAAGTTGTGGTTAAAGTAAACCAATTTCCCATTCTTTTTTTCACGCACGTAATTAGCCAATGTGCCAGCCAAGCCTAACGAAGCATGTTCATACAAATGCACGCCATCCTCAAAACTAATACGTTGGTCTGTAAAAACTTTTTCGGCAATGTGTTTTAATTCTTTTGAAATATCTGAATTTAAAACAGAATCTTTAATATTGTTTTCGATGATCGTAGTCATTATTGGTATTACAAAGTAAGCACTTAAAGGTTTAAAACTAAATAAAATAAAAAAGGCTGCCAATTAAATTGACAGCCTTTTTTAAAAATTAAACTAATATTAGTTCTTTGGAGCCTCAGCTGGTTTTGTTTCGTTAGATGCTTCAGCTTTTTTCTTGCAACAAGATTTTGCTTCACCTTTGTTACATGATTCTTTTTTCTCGCCAGCACATGCCTTAGCATCGCCGTCTTTTTTGCAACACTCTTTTTTAGATTTTGCTTTGTCCTTATCATCTCCTGTATTTGCAAATGATGTACCAGCTAATAAACCTGTGAATGCTACTAATAATAATGCCTTTTTCATAATGTGTGTTTTAAATTTATAGTATAAAGTTACGTTAATTTGGTTTACTCAATTGTTAAAATTTTAAAATTGACAACTGATTTTTGTTATTTCAGGTCAATTACATCTAAAACAACTAAAATGGCGAATATGATCTCCCCAATTACGGTTAAATGCAGTAAAAGATCGATCCAAAAGTTCAAAGTTATAGATTTGCCATCGTGTAAATAAACGGCGATCAAACATAAAATTGGAAATAAAGCCAAA
>JBIKKW010000155.1:0-5904 GCA_044360115.1 Bacteroidia bacterium | reverse complement strand
TCGCTGTCTTTTTTACTTGCCTTAATACTATCCGATTTAGTGATCTCTAATTTTTTAAAATTCACATGCTGCACAGCGTAATTAGTATTTGCGGAAGCAACAGTTTGTACAGGAGTAAAGTTGTTTATTGTTTTAATATTCTTTTGTTCTGCTTGTTTAGCAAAACTTTTAACCGGTTGGTTGATGCTTGCAGTTTCTATAACGCTAACCTCAGTTTTATTTTCAGGTAGAATAACTTCTGTTTTAACCAATTCTGCCGCTTTGATGGTTTTTTGTTGAGCTACATCCTGGTTTTTCATCTTGTTACCAGTGCTTCTGTTTACATAAAAGCCTTTGTTGTATTTACGTTTAGCAACTGTGTAGCTGCCGTTACAAGAGGTTAGTGCTATTCCTGCGATAGCTAAAAATAATGCCAGTTTTTTCATAGTTATAGTTTTTATTAAATGTAAGCAATAGATGTGTTTAAAGTTTAGTTAAACCTTTCTATTTATTCACAAAATTAAAACCTCAATTAGTGAATAAGTGCCGTGATAGGATAGTGATCGGTATAGGTTTCGTCTGATCGCTCAAATTGCTCGCATTTAAAGCGCTTATCGTAAAGTATATAATCGATCCTGAATTGAGGCCATTTTCCGGCATAGGTTTTTCCTAAGCCTTTTCCTTTGGCAACAAAAGCGTCCTTTAGATCTGAACTTAATTGAGCATAGGTATAAGATGCAGGTGTATCATTAAAATCGCCACATAAAAGTATTTTATATTTGCAGGTTTTCATATGGAGTTTTATGATCTCCACTTGCTTTGCTCTTTTTACAAATGCGCGTTTTAATCGTCTTAAGATATTCTTGCCTTTTTCAAGATCTTCATCTGTTTCATTACCTTTTTTAAGATCCTCTAAATATGAATTGTCTTTTTTACTGAAACTGATGGATTGTAAGTGAAGATTATAGATGCGAACCGTATCTTTTTTGATGATCACATCTGTATAGATACATAAGTTGTTTGTTTTAGTTTCAAACACAATTTTGCCTTTATGTATGATAGGGAACCTGCTAAATGTGGCAACGCCCCAATGGTCGTGTTCACGCAAGGTAGTTGTATATTCGGCATGATGGTATGGTAAGTTTAATAACTTGGTAAGCGAATCAATATTATTAAAATCGCCGGGTTCTTCAGAAGTGTAAAATTCCTGAAAACACATGATATCAGAATCTATCTCGCTGAGGTTAGTAAAGATCTTATTTCTGGTGTCTACATTATGAAACCAGTTATAAAGATCAAATAACATGCTGTTATAGGAAGTGATCTTAAAACATTTTTCGGGTGATTTTGAACCACTAAAATTAAATTGCAAATAATTAAAAGCGGTTGAAAGAGTGATAACGGCAGCAATGGTCGAGAATATGAAAAGTCTTCTGAATTGTATGATCCAATAAAATGCAAATATCAAATTCAATAAATATATGAAAGGGAAAGCCAATCCGAAAAATGCAATGATCCAGAAAAGTTGTGGCGAAACATATTTAGCAATTGAGGCTATTATCAACGAAACAATAACCGCGTAATTAAGCCATAATACAAGCTTATTCAGCTTTGATAGCTTACGCTCATTTTTTACTTGAATTATTTTTCGTAATTCGGTTACAGATATTTTACTAAATGCACTAATGTTTTATTTGTATTTAAATACAACAAATAACATAAATAGAACAGGTATGGAGGATAATACCATGCCAATATAACCTTTAGGCCATTTTGTCTCGTCAAACTCGTATTTGCCATTCAAATAAATATTAATTCCTGCCATAATAAAGCCAAGTATTGCCAGCATTACACCATAAAAAATAAAGCGTAATTGATAAATGCTTAAAGTACATATAATACCAATTATAATGGAAAGATACCCCGTAAGGCGATAAATGAGTTTGGTATACATTTTTACTCTACAAAATAATTACCAATTCGCCTTCTTAATTTACTGCTGTAATTTTGAAACTGCCAGTCGTTATAATTATTGGTAGCATTGATGCAACGGCCAAATTGCTTGATCCTGTACTTCATTTCATCAACCAATAAATTATACAACTCCATAGCTTCCGCGTATTCCGAGGCGTTATCTTTTATACGATTGAAATGGTCTTCTAAACTATCTTCCAAAACCGTTTGAGGTTTAATACCTTTTCGTAATGCCAGTAAATATTTATCACGAACAATAAAGGCTTCTGCACTCGAATTCAAAAAACGTTCTTTGATCTCGGGTGGCATGTCGTAGTCATTCTCTAATTCGTAATCCCACTCATCTTTATAGCGATGTTCCAAGTACAAATGCGGTGCTGCAAATACATGTTTCCAGTCAATCGGATATTGCCATAAATTAAAACGGCGCGAATTATTACCCAGATCGATGATCTTAAATTGTTTTTTGTTTGGTAACACACGGCTACCACGACCGATCATCTGATGATATAAGGTTAATGATTTGGTTGCACGATTCAACATGATGGTCTCTACTTCTGGCTCGTCAAATCCGGTGGTTAAAATACTTACCGAGGTTAATATTCCATCTTTTGTATTTCTGAACCATTCTAATGTTTCAGCTCTTTCTTTATCGCTAAAGGTGCTGTCTAAATGTTTAACCGGATACCCTTTTTTCTTGAAGGTTTCATATATGGCACGACTGGTTAAGATACCGGCGTTAAAAATAAGTGTTTTTGTTCCCTTACCAACTTCTTCATAAGCCTCAACCAATTTGCTTTGCATGATGGCTTGCGTATAAAGTAGTTCGTGTGAACCAACGGTAAATTCGCCATTGTTACCAACGCGCAACGTACTAAGGTTTACATCGTACGAAAAGGTAACACCTTCGCATAAGTAACCTTTTTCAATTAATGTTGGAATGCTTTCACCAACAATAAGATCGTTGTAGGTTTGATACAGTGGTAATTTTTTATTACTACTCAAAGGTGTTGCTGTAACACCTAAAATATTCACATCACTGAAGTAATGAAAGATCTTTCGAAATGAATTATTATGCGCCTCGTCAACTATAACTAAACCAATATCTTCTAAAAACTGATCGTTTTCCTGTAATCGGTTATTTAACGTTTCTACTAAAGCTGTAAAGCTTTGATATTCGCTTTGTTGAGGTAATGCTTTCACTTCGCTGTTAATGATCTTGTTGGCAATACCCATTTCGGTGAGCACATCATTGGTTTGTTTACTCAACTCAATTCGATGCGTTAATATCAATATCTTTTTATTGAATTGTTGAATGTATCTTCTGGCTATTTCGCTGAAAATAATGGTTTTGCCTCCACCTGTTGGTAACTGAAACAGTAAGTTCGCATTTGGCGGCATGGTTAGCAATTTGCCGAAAATATTGTTCACAGCTTCTTCCTGAAAGGGATACAGTTTGCGCTGCTCAACGGTGTTTTTTGGGGTAATATCCATAAAAAAATGTAACCTTCAAATATACGGCATTTTTGATTGATTGCGCACGTTAAATAGTTATAAATCACCAATAAAATTTCCTTATCTTTACTGTTTTTTAACGTAAAAATAAAATGCCGAAAATTTCCAATAAGGCCAATTCGATGCCTTCGTCGCCAATAAGAAAGTTAGTGCCATTTGCAGAAGCTGCAAAGAAGAATGGAACTAAGATCTATCATTTAAATATTGGTCAGCCTGATATTGTTACACCTGATACTTTTTTAAATGCCGTAAAAACTGCTGATATTAAAGTGTTGGAGTATTCGCACAGTGCAGGAAATGAAAGTTACAGAAAGAAATTATGTGGCTATTACAAGGAGTTCAACATCGATCTTGATCCTTCAGATATCATTATAACTTGTGGTGGAAGCGAAGCTATTGAAATTGCAATGATGACCTGCTTTAACGCGGGTGATGAAGTGATCATTCCTGAGCCTTTCTATGCAAATTACAATGGCTTTTCTATGGCGGCAGATGTGGTTATAAAACCTATTCGCAGTTATATTGATACCGGTTTTGCATTACCATCAATAAGTGAATTTGAAAAATTGATAACGCCTAAAACGAAGGGTATCATGATCTGTAATCCTGGAAATCCAACAGGTTACTTATATACAAAAGAAGAATTGAATGCCTTACGCGAACTTGTTTTAAAATACGATCTGTTCTTGTTAAGTGATGAGGTGTACCGTGAGTTTTGTTACGATGGGAAAGAATATGTGAGCGTGATGCATTTAAAAGGCATTGAAAATAATGTGGTGTTGTTGGATTCGATCAGTAAACGTTACAGTGCATGTGGTGCTCGTATTGGCGCGATGATCAGCAAAAATAAAGAGATCATGAATGCTTCTTTGAAATTTGCTCAAGCGCGTTTAAGTCCACCAAGTTACGGACAAATAGGAGCCGAGGCTGCTTTGGATACGCCAAAGAGTTATTTTGAAGATGTAAAGAAGGAATATATAGCACGCAGAGATTTTGTGATCGAAGCTATTAATAAGATCCCCGGTGTTTTTTGTCCGAAACCTAGCGGTGCTTTTTATTGCATTGCAAAATTGCCAATTGATAATGCCGATAAATTTTGTCAGTGGCTATTAGAAGAATTTTCATTTAATGGTCAAACTGTTATGCTTGCTCCTGCAACAGGATTTTATTCAACTCCGGGCGCAGGTGCCGACGAGGTACGTTTGGCATATGTATTAAATAAAACAGATCTACAAAATGCTATGATCTGTTTAGAGGAAGCATTAAAAGTTTATCCTGGAAGAAAATAAAAATGATGCATTTAAGATCATATATTTTAAGTTGTTTAGTTATAGGAATGTTAGCTTCCTGCAGCAGTGATGATAGTGTAGCCAAAGAAAATGGAACTGAATTGAAAATGGATTCATCAACGTTGGTGCCAAATCAATTAGCAGTAAAAACCTTAGAGCAACTTACCGACGCAAAAGGGATCATTGGTTTGTTTGATGTTCCTGAAATGTTAACCATTACAAAAATGGATTCGGCAAACTTGCCAAACGTTGCAAAAAAGATCGCTACAAATTTTGGTATTGTTCAAAAGGATATGGCATATATAAAAGCTGAAATGAATGGCTCAGCAGGTGCAATATACTACAACAACGATACCAGTAATTTTATTTTTGAATGCGTTATCCCAATTAAAGAAATGCCAAAGGTGCAACCAAAGAAAAGCCAGGTGGTAGTATTGGAGGCAACCAAAATGCTTATTTATAATTATTACGGACCATACCAAAATTTATTTACTGCATACGCCGAAATCAAATCTTATTGCGATCAGCATAAAATTGAACAAAGCGGCCCTATGCGCGAATTTTACATTACCGATCCGGTTGCTGTTAAAGATTCGATGCAATGGTTAACCCGCATCATGGTACCTGTTAAGTAATTCTAAAATTCAATAACGGATTTATTAAATCATTAATTTTGATAGTAAATCTATCGCTTGAAAAATTACGTTTCCAGAAAATTATGGAGCATATCTGTTTATCCAATAGTGTTTTTATTGGTTGTATGGAGCGTTTTTGCATACGAATATTTTAACCGCATCAGTTTTAGCAATTACGGCGTTTTACCGCGTCATTTAAGTGGTTTAAAAGGTGTAATACTCAGTGTTTTTATTCATGGTGATCTGGAACATATTGCATCCAATAGTTTACCAATATTGATACTTGGAATGCTTTTGTTCTTTTTTTATAAGCGAATTGCTATACCTGTATTTGTTTGGATCTGGTTAGTGAGTGGCCTATGGCTTTGGATCGGTGGCAGAAATTCATCCCAGCATCCGGTTTATCACATCGGGGCCAGCACCCTTATTTATGGCTTAGCAACATTTTTATTTTTTAGCGGTGTATTCAGAAAGCATTTACGATTAATGGTAGTTTCAGCATTGGTGCTTTT
>JBIKKW010000140.1:0-6989 GCA_044360115.1 Bacteroidia bacterium | reverse complement strand
CGCCACCTTTTGCTTTGTAGTATAAGGTAAGTTTATGCCACTCGTTGGTTTCCATACCAACTTCATCTTCTAATGGAATATAAACGGGTTGAAGATTTCTGATCACATCCGAATGTTCTTGCTTTACAGAGCCGGTTAAAAAACAAACGCCTAATTTATCAATAGCCAGAGGAGAGTAGTCGGAAAGACTGACGTACATATTCAATTCATATATTTTGTTTGGTTGAAGAGCTGAGACCAAAGTAGTTTGAATGTATTCGCGGTAATAACCGTGCGATACGGCAAAGATACCTGCATAGCATTTACCGGTGTTTGCCTCCTGAATACCCATTGGGTTTTCGGGAACATTAACGCGTGAAATTTTCTTTTGCTTTTTTCCGCATTTGCAAAACAGGTCGGGGGTGCCTCTGCTGGGCGAATTCCAGGATGTAGAAGCACCAATGGAAGAATATTCAACCGGAATGAATTTGTTATGCTCAAAGCTTGAATCGGCAATAAGATTATATTGCGCCCATGAGAATTGGCAACACGTAAAAATAAGGAAACTCAGTAAGAGGCGTTTCATGCAAGAAAATTACTGTAAATACAGCATAAAACATAATTATTAAATAAACGTGTAATAAACAAAAAAAACAGAATGCTTTAATTGTCTGTGCTTTTATTTACGTTCTGTTTTGTACCCCTTAATCCTATTAAAATGCTCTATTTAAAGGATTTAAAGCCCTTTTGGGAGTTTAAGTTGAGCTTGTTAATACCTATAAAAAGGAGCGCTTTTGAATTGCATATGGTCTTCTGTTCGATATTTAAAGATCATCTATGTTATTAATATTCTATAACTACAATTAGCTATAAATTATTTTTGTACAATGAGTTTACCTGATTGAATGGTTTGTTTTTGATTTTTAACTCGGTAAAAATATATCCCGAGTTTTCCTTTAAAATCAACTTCATTTTTTCCTTCGTGTAAGTAAGCGGTATGTATTACTTGTCCAATTCCGTTAACAATTTCAAATTCACAATTTTTTTTATCTTGTATTTCAATTGTAAAAACACCGTTGTTCGGGTTTGGATAAATATTGATGGTGTTATTTATACCTGCTTCAGAATTGGCTAACCCTGTAAATATTCCTATATAAATTTTAAAGGTATCGGCTACACATGTATTAGGGTCTTTTACCCAATACGTTGAATTTATTGTTGGGCTCACTACAATACTATTGCTTGTTGCGCTATTACTCCATAAAAAATTACCTGGCCATGATGCTGTTAGTGTAGTACTTTGTCCTGAAGAAATTGTCATTGTTTTTGTTACACTTACGTCTTTTAACATGGTAAATTTATCTCTGATAATACCATCTGCGCAAAGCCAGCTTACATTTAAACGGTTAGCTTCAAAATCAAGAATTAAGGAACCACCATCGGTTGCATTTGAATAATGCATGGCATTATGCGGAAAACTGCTTTCGGTACCTCCAAGTTGACCTGATGAACCGGACACAACATACACGGTTCCAGTTTTTTTAATTACTGAATCTTTAATATAAGGACAAGAGTTTGGCGAGCCATCGTATACACCGGAAGAGGAGCTTAGGTTGTGCGTTGAAGCATTGAATGAAAATTCTAACCCATAATGCCCCTTCATTAATTTTGAGCGTTCATAATCGTGACTATGACCGCATAAAATTAAATCTACCTTATATCGTTCTAAAATGCGAATAAATTTTGAACGAACTTCTCCCAGATCAAAAAATTCCAGATCAGAATTATGTGAACCCATTGTGTAGGGTGGATGATGCCAATACGCTACAGTCCAACGTTTGGTATTGTTTGCCAAATCGTTTTTTAACCAAACAGCTTGCGCACCTGTAGTATCATACATTTTTTTACTAGCCACCGTACCATATGAATCTAATGAGATGAAATGAATATTTCCGTAATCATAAGAATAATAAGCTGGATTGCCCGAAGCTACACCACCTGCTTGTCCTGCAGTTGGTGTTGAAAAAATACTATAGTAAGGAACGGTTGTTGCAGTAGATAAAGCGTTGTTGTAATCGTGGTTACCGGGTGCTGGCCACAAAACTGTTTTTTTCATGATGTCGGTTTCATAAACATCAAAGAATTTAGTATCAAACTCACTGTTTGTACCGCTGCTATAAGCATTATCACCTAAAAGCAACCATCCGTTTGTAATGTTTGTACCATTATAATTTAAATATTGATTTTTGCAATTTGTTTGATTTGTTGAGCCATTTCCGCAATCGCCGGTAACCCAAAAACGGTATTTGCCTTCTGTGCCAGGTGTTGGTGAAGTAACAAAATAATTATCAGTATTGCCTTGCAGAACCAAAGAGGTAGTTCCTACCGAGTAAAAATATTTTGTATACGGTGTTAATCCGGTAATTAAAGCCGTGTGTGTGATCGAAGAAACAGTGTTTGTAACAAAAGAGGTTAAAGCTGTTGTGCTTGTGCCATAAGCAACTTTAGTATCGCATGCTACATTGGTTTCCCATCTTACAACCATGGATGTTGGTGTACCAATTTGAAGATATGGGCCTTTGACCAAATTTTGGGAATAATTTTTTAATTGAATTAATGCAATAAATAATAAGATAAATATTTTTTTCATTGTAAAAGGCTTTATGATTTAAAAATACGAAACGAGAATTACGGTCAACCATTTTTAAAATTATGGAATTGCAAAAAAAAAGCAGTTAACATTACAAAGTAAATTTTCAAAACACCTAATTGTATTTATTGCAATAAATTAAGGAACAACCTTCAATACTATGACCTGATCCAAAGTACCGTTTGTCATTATTCTCCGGTTAGATAAGTAAATATTAATGCCATATACAAAATCAAGAGAAGATGTATTAAATGCATTATATAAATGGGGTGTAAACCATCTTAAAAAATTATAAGAAGAAGAAAATAAAAATGTTCATTTATTTAAAAATAAGTAATGATTGAGAAAGAAGAAAAATCAGAGCTCAATGTTAGCTCTCGCTCTCATTTTCGCTTCGTCGTTCGGAATTTTAGGATGAGAAAGAGAAAGAGAATGAAGAAAAACCAGAGTTCGAAACATCGCTCTCGCTCTGTTTCTCGCTCTGGTTTTGTACCCAGGAGGAGACTCGAACTCCCACACCTTGCGGCATACGCACCTCAAGCGTACTTGTATACCATTCCAACACCTGGGCATGTTATACTTCCTGAAAACGATCAGGACAAACACTAGAGTAATTAAATTCGGCGTCTAATTTCGTGAATTAATTGGAGAAAATTAAATTTTTATATCGATATAAGAAATCGCCTGCATGAAATGCTAGCAGTTTTAATTTGTCAAAAGGTAAATGCAGTGATTTAAACTAGCAATAAAAAATATTGCAAGGTTGGGTATGATTTGGATCAAACTCTAATTCCAATGATACAAATATCATCTACCTGTTCTAAATTTCCTTTCCAGTTCAATAAGGTATTTTTGATGTTTTCCTTTTGTAAATGCATTGGATTAGAGCTTTCATTCAGTAATAATTCGTTCAATTGTTTGTATTTGAATTTTTTTCCTTTTTCACCGCCAAACTGATCGGCATATCCATCGGTATACAAATAAATAACATCTCCTTTATTTGCTTCGATCGTATGAAGAGAAAAATTGTTTTTGATCTCACCTAAACCAACCGGCATTTTATCAATTTTTAATTCAGAAATTGAATTTTTTTGGATAAGTATTGGAGCGTTGTTCGCAGCAGCATATGTGATCTTATTGTTTGTTTGATCAAAACAGATCAAAATACCGTCAAATCCGTCTTGTTGACCTTCCTTTGAGATACTATTGATCAGTCGCAAGCGAGCATAATCAAATATTTCGTTGGGCTTTTCTATTCCTTTTTCATTTATTGCTTCTGTAAGAAAGCCAATATTCAATAACGACATAAAAGCACCGGGAACACCATGTCCGGTTGAATCACAAACAGCTAAATAGAATTTATTATTATGGTAAGTTGCCCAGTAAAAGTCTCCGGATACAATATCTTTAGGTTGAAAGTAAATAAAATGTTCAGGTAAGTGTTGTTTAACGAATTCTTCGTGCGCCAATAATGTGTATTGTATTCGTTTTGCGTAATTAATTGAATCCAGGATCTCTTTTTGTTTTTCCTCTATCAGTTTTTTCTTTTCCTCAACTTCACCTTTTTGAGTTTCAATAATGATCTTTTGTTTTTGAGTTATTTTAAAACGGTTAAAAATAAATACAGCAAATACAATTACCATTCCCAATCCCCAAAACAAAGCGTTCTGTTGATTCTTTTTGACCTTTAATTCAGCATTTTTAATTTCAGTTTCTTTAGCGTGTGCTACTGAATCAGCTGCTGCCTTTAGTTCATAATCGTGTTTTATTTGCTGTTTTATACTGGCTTTACGAGTGGTTTCGTTGTTCAAACTATCTCGCATTCGAATATACAGTTCATAATTTTCGCGCGCTAATTTGAAATCACCGGTGTTCCTGTAAATCACATCTAGCATTTCAGCAGCTTTACTAATTTCTTGTGGATAGCCAATTTGCTTACCTAATTCAAGAGCCCGTAGTGTATTCTTTAAGGCTTGAGCATAATTCTTATCCTTTAAAAACACCTTACCAATGCTTAATAATGAATTGGCTATACCTTGCTTATCGCCAATTTCTTCTCTAATTTTTAAGCTCTCTGTATAATATTCAACAGCCTTTGATACAATATTCTCTTTTGAAAGTGAATTTGAAGGGTCACCATTAGTTGCATAAATAGATCCGATATTATACAATGAGCGGGCCACTCCTTCTTTAAATTTAATTTCTCTACCTAGCTTCAATGCTTTTTCAAACATAGCCAATGCTGTTTGAATTTCACCTCGTTTTTGATGTATTGCCCCTATGTTATTTAAAGTAGTAACACTTCCTTTTTTATCTTTTATTTGTTCCTGTATTTTAATACTTTTTGTAAAGTATTCAAGTGCCTTATTTTCATCACCTTGGTTTTTGTAAATAAATGCGAGGTTATTAAGCGAATAAGCCATTCCTTCCTTGTCACCTATCTCTTGTTGAGTTTTCAAGCTCCTGTCAAAATATTCTATTGCAACAGAAACTAATCCTCTGTTATAATAAAAAAATGCAATGTTATTCAAACTAAAAGCGTGATAACCTTTTATAAATCTGGATTCTTTGCTTGAAGATGGGTATTTATCCGCACAAGATTCCGCTCTGGAAATTATCTTTTCCCAATTGGAAATAGCGGAATCTGGGTTATCCATGTACCATATATCAGCAAGTCGGTCATATAATTTAATGGTTATCGTATCGTGATTTGTTTTTTTAAGTTCAGTATTAATAGAATCAATACGTTCTTTTTGTCCGATCAAAAAAAACGGAATGAAAAATAGAACTATGAATAATTTGCTGATTTTTTAAATATAACAATATGCATGTATAGATTTGAATAAATCACTTCGAAACACTGCGAATTTACCTCGTTAAATGATGCCATCAATAGATCATCACTTTTGTTTGATAAGTTAGATCGTTAACATGTTGAATGAGTATATACAATCCTTTATCCAAAGTCCCAATATTTATTTGATTAATGCCTTCTTCAACTTTTTGTTTGAGCATTGTTTTCCCTGTTGAATTTACAAGTTCAACCTCACCAACACCAATGCTTTTAACATATATTTTTTCTTTTGCAGGATTAGGATACATTACAATTTCACGTGATAATTGTTTCTCGTTAATTCCAATGGTCATTCCGCTTAGTTTTGCTATAAAAACATCATCGCCACAGCCTTTATATACACTATGTGTTCCAAATGATAATGATGTGCTGTTGTATACACCCGAAATATATATCTCACTTCCTGACGAATTAACGGAAATACTATTTGCACTTTCATCAAAGGCATCGCCAACCGAAGTAGCCCAAACGCTTGATCCGTTTGCATCATAGGCAGCAATAAACAAGTCTCTGTATCCGGCCATGACGTTGTTTAAATTTGATCCGCCGAATGAAATTGATCCGCTCGTAAAATAACCGCTTATAAATATTCTTCCTAGGTTATCAGAATCTATAGCATTTCCTACTTCCGAATCCACATCACCTGATCTGTTTGCCCAGGCAAAGTTTCCATTGAGGTCGTATTTGGCCAAAAAAACATCGTGCGTGCTTGCCCCCAAATTGCTTAGTGTTGCAGTTCCGATCACAAAACTAGGACTGTTAAATCCACCTGTTACATAAACTGCATTTTTTGAAACTTCAACTGCATTGCCATAATCTTCTGTGCTACCATTTCCTTTTACAGTCCAAACTGCATTTCCGGCCCCATCATACTTTACTAGAAAATATTCTTGAGTACCCGTTCCTGAATTTGAGATGGCGCTTGTGCCAAAATTTATGGATGCACTGGTGAACATGCCTGTAGCATATGCATTACCCAATGAGTCAACCGCAATGCCATTACCTATATCGGAATTGTTTCCGCCCGCGCTTTTTGCCCACAAATTGGTTCCGTTCGCATCAAATTTTGAAATAAAAAAATCGTTGGTATTAGTGCCGTTATTAGTTAATGTGTTCGCGCCAAAATTAACGGTGGCACTCATAAAACAACCTGTCGCATAAATATTACCTGAAGCATCTAATGTAATTCCGTTGCATCTATCAGCTGATGTTCCTCCTATGTTTTTTGCCCATAATACATTTCCTGCTGAACTTAATTTTGCTAAAAAAATATCGCTGCTTCCTGAGCTTGTATTGGTTAAGGTGCTTGTACCCATAGCAACTGTTGTGCTTGTATACCATCCGGTTATATAAACATTTCCGCTTGCATCTACAGCAATGCTATTGCCAATTTCGCCATCTGAACCGCCAAAGGTTTTTGCCCACACCGCATTACCCGCTGCATCATGCTTGGTAACAAAAACATCACTGGTTGCAACACCCGGATTGGTAAGTGTTATGGAACCA